>DATIVW010000102.1:0-3761 GCA_035465595.1 Rhizomicrobium sp.
CAGCGGCGGCACGCAGGGCAATCATTGTGTGCTTGATGGCGAGGATATCCGCTTGCTGCAGAAACTCGTCGTCGGCCGGCCGCTGACCGGGCTTTCGGCGCGCAACACGATTTCGATCGGCCTCAACTTTTCGGGCTGCCAGTTGCAGGGCGCGCGTTTCGACGGTGCGGACCTGCGCGATGCGAATTTCACCGGCGCGGATCTGCGCGGCGCCTCTCTGCGCGGCGCCCGGCTGACGCACGCCTGTTTCGACAAGGCGGATCTGCGGGGGCTTGCGCTGACCACCGGTCAGCTGCGCGTCACCGACCTCACCGATGCGATCGGCCGCGAAGATCAGTTCGCGACCGCCTTGCTGGACGACAAGGCGGCCACGCTCGCACTTGCGGGACAGATGCGACCCGCCGCCTGACGCGACTCGCTTTCGGCACGGCTTACCGCGCCGCAGCAATGCAGGTGCGGTGATTTTGGGGGTGGATTAGCCGCCATCGCCCGATACGATCCTCAACGGAGTGCGTTCTTAGCCCGTGGGGGAATTCCATTCATGATTCGCATCGTTAGCCTGACGGCCTGTTGCGTTTGCGCGCTGGCCCTGACCGCCGCTATTGCCGACGTACCACCGCCTGCCGATCAGACGGCCCTCGAAAAGAGCTTCGACGCCAAGATACAGCCCAGCGAAATCGGCGGCTGGATCAAGCTGATGGCCTCCGAGCCCAACCAGGTCGGCTCGCCGCACGACAAGGCCAATGCCGAGTGGGAGTTGGCGCAGTTCAAATCCTTCGGCTGGGACGCCCATATCGAGACCTTCCAGGTTCTCTATCCGACGCCGGTCAGCGAAACGGTCGAACTGCTTGGACCCAAGCCGTTCAAGGCCACGCTGCAGGAGCCGCCGATTCCGGGCGACACCAGCGCCACCGCCAAGCAATACGCGCTGCCGGCCTATCTCGCCTATCAGGGCGACGGTGATGTGAAGGCGCCGATGGTCTACGTCAACTACGGCATGCAGGACGACTACAAGCAGCTCGAGCGCATGGGCATCAGCGTGAAGGGCAAGATCGTCATCACGCGCTACGGCGCCGGCTGGCGCGGACTGAAGCCGCTGCTCGCGCAACAGCATGGCGCGGTGGGCTGCCTTATCTATTCCGATCCGTCTGACGACGGTTATGCGACCGGCGCCGCCTATCCGGACGGCCCGGCCCGTCCGCCGCAAGGCATCCAGCGCGGCTCAGTGCAGGACATGACGATTTATCCCGGCGATCCGCTGACGCCGGGCGTCGGCGCGACGGCGGACGCGAAACGCCTGACGCGCGAGGAAGCGCAGACCATCCTCAAGATTCCGGCGCTCCCGATCTCCTATGCTGATGCGCAAGTGCTTCTCGGCTCGATGACCGGGCGCGTCGTGCCGGGCAACTGGCGCGGTTCGCTGCCGATCACCTATCGCGTCGGCCCCAGCGACCGGCAGCTTCATCTCGCGGTGAAATCGGACTGGAGCCTGAAGACGCTTTACGACGTCGTCGCCGTGATGAAGGGCAGCGAATATCCCGACCAGTGGGTGGTTCGCGGCAATCATCGCGACGGCTGGGTCTATGGCGCGTCCGATCCCTTGTCGGGGCAGGTGGCGCTGCTGGCCGAAGCCAAGTCGATCGGCGAGCTGGCGAAGGCGGGCTGGAAGCCCAAGCGCACGCTCGTCTATCTCAGCTGGGACGGCGAGGAGCCGGGCCTGCTCGGCTCGACCGAATGGGCCGAAGAGCATGCCGCCGAGCTGAAGCAGAAGGCGATCATCTACATCAACACCGACGGTAATGGCCGCGGCTTCCTGGGTGTCGAGGGTAGCCACGACCTGCAGCACTTCGTCAACCAGATCGCCAATGGCGTGACCGATCCGGAACAGCATGTCTCGATCGCCGAGCGCCATCGCGCGGCGGTGCGCGTGCAGGCGCTCAGCCCCACCGCGAAGGAAGAGGTCAAGGCGGAAGCCAAGATCGCCGCCGATCCCAGCAAGGATTTCCAGCTGGGCGCGCTGGGCTCGGGCTCGGACTACTCGGCCTATATCGAGCATCTGGGCTTGCCGGCGCTGAACATCGGCTTCGGCGGCGAAGGTGATGGCGGCGGCGGCGATTACCACTCGCGCTACGACACCTTCGAGCATCACAGCCGCTTCGACGATCCGGGCTTCGTGTACGATACGCTGCTCGCCAGGACCGTGGGCCACATGGTGCTGCAGCTTGGCGACACGGATGTGCCGGTGGTGCAGGCCGGAGATTTCGCCGACACCATCGCCATGTATCTCGGCGAAGTGAAGAAGCTGGCCGACAACCGGCGCGAGGCTGCCGAAGTGCAGGCCAAGATGCTGGCCGATCACGCCTTCGACGTCACCGAGGATCCGACCAAGACGAACGGCATCCCGACGGCGCTCAAAGCTGTGCCGAAGTTCGACTTCAAGCCGATGGATGACGCGCTGAAGCAGCTGCAGAAAAGCGCCAAGGCGTACGACGAGGCGTTTGCGAAGAATGCCGCGTCGCTGTCGCCGGAAGCGCGCGCCAGGCTGTGGGCTGCGGTCCAGCCGCTCGATCAGACGCTTGCACCCGATGTCGGCCTTCCGGGCCGGCCCTGGTTCAAGAACCTGATCTATGCGCCGGGTCGCTATACCGGTTACGGCGCGAAGACCCTGCCGGGCATCCGCGAGGCGATCGAGGATGAGCGCTTCGATGACGCCACGAAGTACATCACGCTGACGGCGGACGCGCTCAATGCCTATAGCGCGCAGCTCGACAAGGCGACGGATGTGCTGAAGGGCAGCTAAGCCGGAACAAGAAGATGGCGGCGCGCGGACAAACTCCGTGCGCCGTTTTTTTGCCTGCAACAAAGCGAAAAATTATCTCTCCGCCTCGCACCCGGCCTCAATGGCGCCCAGCTTCTCGATTTCCACGCGCACCGTGTCGCCGGACTTCAGGAACACCGGCGGGGTCATCGCCATGCCGACGCCGCCCGGCGTTCCGGTGAAGATGATGTCTCCCGGCTCCAGCGTCATCGCCTGCGAAAGCAGCGCCAGCTGGTCTTCCACCTTGAACACCAGGTTGGACGTGTTGGAGCTCTGCCGCGTTTCGCCGTTCACGATGCATTTGATACCGAGCGTGTGCGGATCGCCCACCTCGTCGGCGGTGGTGATCCACGGGCCGAATGGCGCGTGCGTGTCGAAGCCTTTGCCGATGATCCATTGCGGCGTCCTGTTCTGCCAGTCGCGCACGCTGACGTCGTTCCCGCAGGCATAACCGAAGACGTGCTCGCGCGCGCGGTCCCTGGCGATGTGCCGGCCGCCCTTGCCGATCACGACCACCATTTCCGCTTCCCAGTCGACCATTGAGGAGGCTTTGGGGATCTGGATCGGGTCGAAGGGACCGTTCACCGCCGTCTGCTGCTTGCAGAACCAGACCTGCTCCCTGGGCATTTCTCGCCCCGTTTCCTTCACATGGTCGGCATAGTTGAGCCCGATGGCCATGATCTTTCCGGGCCGCGGCACCGGCGCCTTCAGATGCACGCCGCGCAGGTGATGGGCGAATTGCTGCTCCCGCGCGATGGTGCGCGCATCGCGCTCCAGCTCCGCCCAGCGTGCGATCAGCCCCGCCATCGTGGCCGGAAACATGGGCGCCGCGCGGGTCAGCGAGATGATGCGCTCGCCGTCGACCACGCCGAGTTCGTCCGCGCCGCCGTTCACGTTGAATGTCGCAAGCTTCATGCCGTCCTCCCGGATGGCGCATCCTAGA
>DATIVW010000103.1:0-3066 GCA_035465595.1 Rhizomicrobium sp.
TACCAGACCTTCAAGACGCAGATGGCCAACGATTTCTCGATGGACTACCAGAACCAGGACGATTTCTGCGACAACGCGCAATCGATGTTCCAGACCGCCGCCGAGCATCGCGGCGAACGGCTGTCATCGCTGATGGAAGCACTCAACTTCGACGGTGCAACACCCTTCCCCGCATGCAACACGCGCGAAACGGTTGCTGCGCGCGCTGACGCGGACGATCAGATGGTCGAAGGCGGATCGTCCGGCGCGGTGGCCGCGCGCCGCTAAACTAGTTCTGGCCCCAGAATATCTGCACGTGGGAGCCTGAATCGGTCTTGGCGGCGACGACCTGCAGGGTCTTCTTGTCGTCGGACGCCATGAATGTGAACCCGGTGCCCGCCGCCATGTTCATCTTCTCCGCGAGCCCGGCCGCGGCGGTCTTCTGCTTGTAGAAATCGATCACCTGTTGCGGACTGGCGGAGGTCTCGAATGCGACCGTCCCGCCGTTCTCGTTCCTGGCCGTGACCATGCCTTGCGTCTTCGCGCCGGGATAAAGCGGCGCGTAGTCGGGCAGCTTCACATCGCCCAGACCATTGGCATTGATGTTGACGGTGGTCTTCCCGTCATCAGACTTGATCGTCATATGCTCGCCGTTTCCGGTGACGGAAACCGCGCCGTTGCCGTCCGAAACGACGACTTCCTTCTTGTCCTTGTCGGACTTTCCGCAGGCGGCGAGCGCCAGGCAGGCTGCCAGGACGATAAGCGATTTGCGCATTATTCCCCCCCGTTCGTTCAGACAGCGTGCAAACGCACCGGCATGCGGTCGTAGCCCTTCACGAAGGATGAGAACACGCGGCTGACGTCGCCGGTGATCTCAACCGTGTGGAAGCGCTTCAGGATCTCTTCCCAGATGATCTTGAGCTGCAATTCGGCGAGGCGGTTGCCCACGCAGCGGTGGATGCCGAAGCCGAACGACAGATGCTGGCGGGCGCGCGGGCGCTCGATCCAATAGTCGTTCGGGCGTTCGATCACGGTCTCGTCGCGGTTGCCCGAGACGTACCACATGACGACCTTCTCGCCTTTGCGGATGGTCTTGCCGCCGAGCTCGATGTCGCGCGTCGCGTTGCGGCGCATATGCGCGAGCGGCGTCTGCCAGCGGATCGTCTCCGACACCATGTTCGGGATGAGCGCGTGGTTCTGGCGCAGCTTCTCGTACTGCTCCGGGTTCTGGTTCAGCGCGAGGATGGAGCCGCTGATCGTGTTGCGCGTGGTGTCGTTGCCGCCCACGATGAGCAGGATCAGGTTTCCGAGATACTCCATGCGGTCCATGTTGCGGGTGGACGGGCCATGCGCCAGCAGCGAGATGAGGTCGTTGGCCGGCGGCGCGTTCACGCGCTCGTTCCACAGCCGCATGAAGTAGTCGACGCATTCATAAAGCTCGGCGCGGCGTTCCTGCTCGGCGGTCTCCTCGCTGGAGAAGAGGCCGGAGTTCTTGCCCGCGGTCGCCACGTCGGACCAGCGGGTCAGCTTGCGGCGGTCTTCCCATGGGAAATCGAACAGCGTCGCCAATGTCATCGTGGTGAGCTCGATGGACACCTTGTCCACCCAGTCGAAATCCTCGCCGCGCGGCAGGTCGTCCAGGATCTTCGCCGCGCGTTCGCGGATGATCGGCTCCAGATGCGCGAGGTTCGTCGGCGACACCGCGGGCGTCACGGTCTTGCGCTGTACGTCATGCTTGGGCGGATCCATCGCGATGAACATCGGCAGGCGGAAATCGTCTTTCGGATCCGCGATGGTGATGGACGGCTCGGACGAGAAGGCTTCGTGGTTGGTGTCCACCGCCATGATGTCGTTGTACTTGGTGATCGACCAGTACGGCCCGAACTCATGCTCGGGCGAATAGTGCACCGGGTCTTCCTTGCGCAGCCGCTCGAAGTAGGGCCACAGCGTGTCGGTGCGGAAGAGCTCCGGATCGGCCGGGCTGATCTCGGCCAGCGGCATGGAATAGGCGCGTTCGCGCGCAGCCTTTTGCAGATCGTCGTGCAGATCGCGCGGGGAGACATTCATGGCGCACCTCCGGATATTTTCGCGGAGCCTACGCCGAAAGTGACGGGCGCGCCACTTTTGAATCGTGCGCCGAAAAACACCGCTGTCATGGCCCGCAACAGCGGGCCACCCAGGTGACGCCTGCTCGGATTTTAGAGGTTTCGCGGCGCTTTATTTTGAGCAGCAGACGCAGATTTCAACTGGGTGGCCCGCTGTTGCGGGCCATGACAATGGAGAGGTGGAGGGCATGATCAGGCGAAAATCGCCGGGTGCACTTCGTGCGTTTTGCCGCAGAATTCGCAGCGGGCGCGGATGATGCCGTCGGGGTCGGCCAGGTGCGCGCGCTCTTCCTGCTTGTAAGAGCGCAGCACGCCCACGATCCGGTCGGCGGAGCAGTCGCAGCGGAATTCCAGGTTCTCGAAGGGCAGCACGCGGATCTCGTCCTCGTGGAAGAGCCGCCACAACAGGTCTTCGGCTTTCAGCGCGGTATCGACCAGCTCGAAATCCTCGACCGTGGCGAGGAACATCTTGAGCCGCTCCCAGTCATCGTCGGTCTTCGCGGCTTCGGCGGTGCGCTGCAGGATGATGCCGCCCGCGCGCCAGGCCACCGGCTTGCCCGGCTCGAACAGGGGCGCGGCCGCCAGCTTGATCGCGGTGGGAAGCTGCTCGGACTTCTCGAAATAGGTTTGCGCGGAGGCGGCGATGCCTTCGGGCGAAAGCTCCACGATGCCCTGATAGGTCTCGCCGCCGAGCTTGGGCTCGATGGTGATGCCGAGCGAGCCTGTGCCGGTGAGATCGGCGAATTTCGGCGCATTGCCGAGCGGCGCGGCGCGCGCTTCGTCCACGCGCGCATAGCCGCGCACGCCCGCGGGCCGCGTTTCGCTCGCGCCGTAATAGTCTGACGCCATGAGATCGAGCGCGCCGTCGCTGCGCGTCTGCACGGTCATGCGGCCGTCGAGCTTCAGCGCGGAGCCGAGCAGCGCCGACAGGGTGAGCGTTTCCGCCGCCACGCGCGCGGCGGCTTCGGGAAGCTTGTGCGCG
>DATIVW010000104.1:0-5634 GCA_035465595.1 Rhizomicrobium sp.
GCGCCGTCGAAGAAGGTGGTCACGTAGCCCATCTCGAAATCGGTTTCCGGCGTGCCGCTCACCAGCGACACATGTTCCGTGCCGGTCAGGAGGTTGCCGCTGTCGTCGAGGCCGGTTCCCAGCGTCAGGCCGAGGCCGCCCGAATAGACCTGGATCGGACGGCTGACCGCGAGGCCAAGGCTGTCGTTGTCGGCGAACAGGCCGTGCTTGGCGATCGCCACGCCGTATGCGCGGCTGTGCAGCGTATCGGCGCTGCTGGCGATGCTGTTGGAGCGCAGGTCGAGCTGGGTGATGCCTTCGCTGTAGGACACCGTCGTCACCCAGCCGTTGCCGAAGCCGACGCGGGCGGAAAGGCCGAGGGCGCTCGTGTTGGCGCCATCCGCGATCGCGAGCGCGCCGGAATTCACGCCGCCGAGCATGCCGTGACGCTCAAGCGTGTTGGACGCCGTCACGCCGAGGCCGCCCCACGAGGCGAAATCCCAATCCATGCCGGCCATCGTCGTCGTCGCCGTGCGCTGGTCGAAGCTGGTCTGCGGACCCATGACCTGCGAGAGATAGGAGAAAACCGGGACCTCGAATTCATCCCGCTGCGTGCCCAGCATCGACTCGCCGAAATTCAACCGCAGGTCGCTCGCCAGAGCGATCGTGGCGCCGACGAAACTGCCGCCATTGGTGAACGACTGGTAGGGCGAGTTCAGCGCCGAGCCGGAGAGGAACAGGCCGTCATAGGCACTGGATCCCTGCACATCGTAGCCGTTGAAGCGGCCCTGCAGGTCCAGATTGTAGCCCGCGTTCAGCAGGACGCCGTCCGACAGCGCGGTGGAGAATTCCAGGTCGCGAACCGTGTAGCGGCGCTGGTCCTGAGTCAGGAACTGGCCCGACAGCAGGCGCGGCGTCACGCTCTGCACCGCGTAGCCCGAAGCCTGGAAGCGGCCGAGCGGACCTTCGCCGGCGAAAGCGAACGGCGCGTAGGAGGTGAAGGGCGAGGAGAGGAAATAGCCCGAGAAATCCAGACCCGGATTGTAGCTCGCCTTGGTCAGGTTGGCGTTGAAGGTGCGGCCGAAGGAGTCCACCAGCACCGCGCTCTTCAGCAGCTTGGAATTCTGCAACGCCACGGACATCGCGCCGGAGACGATGCTCTTCTGCGCACCGGCGACACCGAGCTTGGAGATCGCGTTGGCGGCGGCGGCATCGCCGCTCAGGCCCGACACGCTCGCGGCAGCACCGGCGCTGTTGCCGGGTGCGGTCGGCGTGACGGAGAATTTCTTGGTGGCGACGATGGTGGAACCAACAGGTCCCAGCGCCTTCTTGATGTCGACTTCGCCGCGGCCATAGACCGGATCGACGCCGAGCGCGCCGATGTCATCGGTGGTCTGGAAGATGATGCTGGCGATCTGGCTGGAGGTCAGCGTCGGCCAGTTGCCCTTGATGACGGCCGCGACGCCCGTGACGTAAGGCGTCGCCATCGAGGTGCCGGAGAGATAGCCATAGTTCGTGACGGTCGAGGTGCCGTTGCCGACGGACGACCAGATGTCCAGGCCCGGCGCGACGACGAAGTAGTCCTTCATGCAGACGCTCTTACCGCCGGAGACCTGGCAGCGATTGCCCGGCTCCTGGCTGAACGAGGCGATCGTGCCCTTGCCGCCATTGCTGCAGTTCACCGGCGTCGTGCCGCTTGCCGTGCAGCCCGTCGCGCCGACGACGATCATCGATCCGCGAATGCCGTCGATCAGGGCGCCGGCCGCATAGGCGCCGCCGGTCGGATCGGCGTTGCCCGCATTGCCCGCGGCCACGACGATCAGCGCGCCGGCTTTCACCGCAGTCTTGAGCGCGGTGACCGACGACGAGGTGAGAATGCCGCCGCCGATCGAGACGTTGATCACGTTGGCGCCGTGCTGCGCCGCCCAGACGATGCCCTGGTCCACGCCGCTGCAGCTTTCGGTGTTCGAGCCGCAGACCTTGACGGGCAGGATGCTCGCGCTGCTGGCGATGCCGACATTCTTGCCCGTCGCGATGCCGGCGACATGCGTTCCGTGAGTCGCGACGCCGGTCGCCAGATTGTAGGTCGCGTCGTCGCCGCCGACCTTGTCGTCGGCAAGCGTGCAGGAATTCACGCCGCTGACGATGCAGGTGCCTTTCAGGATGCGGCCGGCGAACTCCGCGTTGTTCAGGTCGATGCCGCTATCGACGATGCCGACGACGGCGCCCTTGCCCGTCGCGGAGAAATTCCAGCCGAATACCGACGCGGCGAGCCCATGCGCGGTGTTGCACCAGCCGCCCGGAAAATTGGTCGCCACATTGCAGGCGCCGGGCGTAAGGCTGGTGGAAAGCGAGGCAGTCTTCAGCGGCTTGCGCGCCGACACCGACGCAATGAAGTCATCGGCGCGCACGCCGTAAACCGAACCGTCGGCATCGAACTGCGAAGGCGCCAGAAAATCTCCGGCGTCGATCGCGGCGCTGCCCAGCGAATTGCTCTGATTGCGCTCCAGATTTCCCGTCTGCGCCGAGGCGGAGCCGGCGACGAGAGCGGCGGCGGTCAGGACACCAGCAAAGATGGAATGGATGCGCATAACTTCCCCACTCGGCGCCGCTTTGGCCCGCCGACCAACCTTGGGCAAAAACCCTATCAGACACGGCAATTTGTTCAATGGAATCGTGGGCCTAACATGTTGCGGCATGGTCACATCCGGCCGCTAATTAATCATTATTCCGGGCGGGCCTTTTGGGCCCACCGATGCCCCAAAATGACCCCGAAAAAATCATGGGACGGCCGGCGGTTTAACGCCGTAGCCGTCCCACGCTGCCCCCTTCAATGCGGACCCAATTAACCGCGGGCACTAGCCCCCTATGCCGTTGGACCCGCGGCGAGCCGAAGATTGCCGTGACGCCAGATTCACGCAAGCTGTCGCAACGCTGATCTGCATTATTTGCAACAGAGTGTGGATTGTTTGCCACAAAATGTCGCGTGGAAGTGGCAGCCAAATAGGGCCCTTCAACCTGCACTTGGCGGAAGGTCAAATCTGCGCGAAGTGCTTGGAAAGCTTGAGTCCCTGGCGCTGGTAGTTGGACCCGATCCCCTGCCCATAGACTTCCGGCGGCGGGTCGGTCAGGCGCTCGAACACCAGCCGGCCGATAATCTGGCCATGCTCCAGGATGAACGGAACTTCCCGTGAACGGACCTCCAGCACCCCCCGCGCCGAAGGCGGCTGGCCCTTCTCGTAGCCGAAACCCGGATCGAAGAAGCCCGCATAGTGGACGCGGAATTCGCCCACCAGAGGATCGAACGGCACCATCTCGGCTGCGTAGTCGGGCGGGATCGCGATCGCTTCCCTGCTCACCAGAATGTAGAACTCGTCCGGATCGAGGATGAGATTGCCCCGGGCGTTGGCCTCGATCGATTCCCAGTAATCGTGCGGATTGAGCGCGCCGCGCTTGTCGACGTCGATCATCCCGGTGTGCCGCTTGGCGCGCCAGCCGATGCGCCCGCCATCGCCCCTGAGGTCGATGGAGAATCCCAGGCCGTTGTCGATATCGGGTTCGACGTCGACGAGCGGATGCTCCGCGTGCAGGCGGCGCAATTGCGTATCGGTGAACCCGGGCGAGCCGTGACGGATGCGCAGCTGGTTGAGCTTGGAGCCCTTGCGCACCAGCACCGGGAATGTGCGCGGCGAAATCTCCGCGTAAAGCGGGCCGCGATAGCCAGCCTCGACGCGATCGAATGCCTGCCCCTTGTCGGTGATGAGGCGCACGAAGACGTCGATGCGGCCCGTGGAACTTTTGGGATTGGCGGTCCCGGAGACGCGCGCGGAGAAATCGGCGTGCTCCAGCAGCGGCACGATATAGACGCAGTTGGTTTCCAGCACCGCGCCTTGCGACAGGTCGATCTCGTGCATGAAGACCGACTGCATCTTGTCCATCACCGTGGCGTTCGGACCGGGCAGGAAACTGGCGCGTACGCGATAAGCCACCGGTCCGAGCCGCAGGTCGATGCTGGCGGGCTGCACCTGCGCGTCGTCTATGTCTTCGGTGGACAGGATTTCTTTGCGCGCGCGGATGAGCCTTTTCAGCACGTGGCTGGGCAGGATTCCGGTCGAATTGCGGCCATAACTGTCTGTGGCCGCGCCGTCGCCGAAGAGGGTTTCGTCGTGGACAGTCATGGGCGCGTTATAGGACCCGCCCTATCCCCGGTCACGCGGGATTGGCAAGAAACCCACGGATTTCCGCGATCGCTTCCGCCAAGCCACAGCGGCTGACCGGAGCGCCGGGCGGGAAGGCGGAGAGAAGCCGCGACGGGGTCGCCGGTTCCAGGATCACGAACACGCCCTTGTCGGCTTGCGAACGGATCAGGCGGCCGAAGGCCTGCTTCAGGCGCAGGCGCGTGAGCAGGTCGTCATAAGACTTGCCGAAGCGCGCGCGGCGCGCCTTGTGCAGAATGGTCGGCTTTGGCCACGGCACCTTGTCGAACACGACGAGGCGAAGCGAGCGGCCGGGCACATCGACGCCGTCGCGCAACGCATCGGTGCCGAGCAGGCAGGCATTCTCTTCGAGACGGAAGAGATCAACCAGCGCGCCGGTGTCGAGCCGGTCGACATGCTGGGCGTAGAGATTGATACCGAGTTCGGCGAGCGGCGTTGCGATGCGCTGCTCGACGGCGCGCAAGGTGCGCACTGCCGTGAACAACCCCAGCGCGCCGCCACCAGACGCCAGGAACAGCTCCTTGTAGGCGGACGCCACCTGGCCCGGATCGCGGCGGTTCACGTCCTTCACGACAAAGATGCGGGACTGATCGGCATAGTTGAACGGGGAGCCGAAGCTGGCACGCTTCGGCGGCTCGGGCAGATGCGCGGCGCCGGTGCGCACTTCGGCGGATTGCCAATGGTCCTCGGTGCCGTCGGCGTCGCGCAGTGTGGCGGAGGTGATGAGCGCGCCATGCGCCGGCGACAGCACTTCGCTGGCCAGCGGAATCGTCGGATCGATCCAGTGCCGCCACAGGCCGATGTCGAAGTCGCGGCCGTCCTCGCGCTCGATCTCGAACCAGTCGACGAATTCCTCGCGCCGGTCGCCATGCTCCAGCGACGACAGCATCGCGATCCATTCGGGCACGATGATCTTGGCGCGCTTCTCAAGCCCGCGCGCCGCCGCCTCGATGCGCGCGCGCTGCCACGTCTCCAGTTCCTTCGCCTTTTCGGTGATCTGCTTGCGCAGGCGATAGGCGAGCGACAGAAGCGGTGTCGAAAGCCGCGCGAGCCCGACGCCCAGCGCACGTGCCGCGTCGCGCAGTTCATCGCCGAGCGGCTCGGTATCGGCTTCCAGCGAATAGAACGTGTCTTCGCCCGATGCACGCGCGCGGACATGCTGGTATGCGGCGGCGAGAAACACTTCGCCGGGGCCGCGCGGTGCGCCGTTGTGCAATCGCGACAGCCAGCCTTCGCTGGTGAGCGCGCTCGATGCCGCAACGCATTCCTCCAGCGCCTCGCGCGCGGGAACGTCATCGGCGATGATGTCCTTCAGCCGTTCTTCCAGTCCGCGCATGCGGGTGCGCGCGCGGCCTTCGGGGCCTCTTATCCAGCGGCGCAAATCCGCCATCTCCACGCCGGAAAGAAAGGCGGCGAAACCGGAATCCGCCGCGTCGAA
>DATIVW010000105.1:0-2555 GCA_035465595.1 Rhizomicrobium sp.
TACCGGTGACGATGAGCGCGACCTATCTGGGTTCCAGCTATGCGATGGCGCAGGGCATGGTGCCGCTCAGGATGCGGGCGCAGACGATCGGCCTCCTCCTCTTCATCCTCAACATGATCGCGCTTGGGCTCGGGCCCGCCACGGTCGGTTTCGTGAGCGACCAGTTGCGGCCTTATCTGGGGAGCGATTCGCTGCGCTATGCGTTGATGTCGACGATGATCACCAGCCTTCTGGGGGCAGCGTGTTACTGGCGGGCAACGAAAACCCTCAAAGGGGACCTTCTTCGCGGGAGCATGCGCTCAGTCGCTTGAGCACGCGGCACGGCCATGGTTAGGGTCGCCGCATGGTGCGGGTGAGGGAATTCGCTGCAGTAGCATCGGTCGCAATGCTCGCGATGAGCACGGCATTCTGGATCCAAAAGCTGGAAGCGAACACAGCGCTGCAAGCCGCTGCCGCCAAATGGGTTCCCGGCTTTTCCGAACCCGAGCCACTCGCAACTGTAGACACCGCGCCGCGAAAATCCGTTGCCCCGCAACGGCTCGCGCCTGCGCAGTTGGTGGCAACCGGCGATGCACCGCGGCCTTTGTCGCTTCCTGTGCGCGTTTCCAAAGCGGCGCTGCCTCCTCCGCCATCTCAAGAGCCATCGGTTGCGCCGCAACCCGCGCCGCCTCCGCCGGCAGTCGAGACCGGTGGCGCAAGCGCCGACTCCGTCGCTGTCGCCGAACGCGTTCGCCAGTCGGTGCCCGCCGAACTCTTTCCGTATTTCGATGTCTATCTTTATGTGAGCAAGTCAGCGTCTGGTGCGTGGGCACAGCACATGTTCGTCTTTCACAAGACCGGCGACGGCCGCTTGGCGTTCGAAGAAGCCTTCCCGGTCTCGACCGGCCGCGAACGCGCCGAGAAATATTTCACCAGCACGCCGGCGGGGCTCTTTGAGCTCGACCCGAACCGGTTCGACGCCGATCACCGATCCCACCGCTGGAACAATGCGCCGATGCCCTGGGCGATGTTTCTGAACTACACGATCCACAATCACGAGACGGGTGTGGCGCTACATTCCGGCGTCGGCCATGTCGCGTTGCTGGGTCAGCGGGCGTCCGGCGGGTGCGTGCGCATGCCGCCTGAGAAGGCCGAGGCGTATTTCCACCGCTTCCAGGCATCCGAGCAGGGCGAGGTGCCGGTCTTCGCCTTCGACAACGCTAGCGGCACCACCCGGACCGATGGGATGCTCCAGCGGGATATGGCCGGAAAGCCGGTCCTGACAGAGGGTTACCGGGTGCTTCTCATCATCCAGGACTACCCCGGGGGCCCGGCCACCGTGGCCGTGGTGTCCTAGCCGTTAACGATTTACCTTGTTTGTCCGCGGGTTTTTCGCAATGGTGTTAACCGGTTAGTGCACCATAACGGGACAACTGCCCGTGTGGCGGGGTAGGGTGTCGCCCATGAGGGGATGACTTCGCGTGATTGCGTTGCGTCACTTGAGTGTTCTGTACCTCGCGGCGGCGTCGAGCTTCACCGTGGCGATAGCGCTTGCCCAGCATCCCGCCTGGAACGCGGCTGCGCATAGCGGCGCGCGATTCGCGGGCGAGCAGGGCGCCAAAGCCGCCGTTGCGATCAACGATTACGTTCTGCAACCCGGCTGGTCGCTGACGAAGACCGCTTCCGTCGCGCTGTTCGAAGTGGCGGCCGAAAAATTCAACATGATCCCGGACAACGTTGCCTCGCGAACAAAACCTGTGGTGGTCGCCCAAGCGAAACATCCTGCGGAGAAGGAGCCGTTCGTTGTCGCCACCGCAGAGCCGAAAGAGAGCATCGCTGCGGAAAAACATGTTCTGGCGCCACCGGATCTGCGCCCGACCATTCTGGACAGCAAGCCGGCCGTGGCGCCGCCGTCCGCTCGCGCCGTCGCATCCGTGCCGAACTACACGCTGGCGACGCAGACTCCCGTCGCGCCGAAGACGCCCGCGCAGATCGCGCCGCCGCCGATTGACGATCAGCCGCCCAGCGCCGCCGAACTGGTGCGGGTCTCGACGCATTTCCGCCAGAGCCTGACGAAGGAGATGCTCGCGAACTTCGAGCTGTTTCTCTACGTCAGCAAGGCCGATCGCGGTGCGCTCGCGCAGCGCATGTATGTCTTCCAGAAGCAGAGCAGCGGCGACCTGGTGATGCTCTATAACTGGCCGGTATCGACGGGCCGCGAGCTCATCGAGATGGCGGCGAACGGCACGATGCAGCCGAGCTTCACGCCCGCCGGCTATTACGAGCTCGATCCGAAGCGGATGTATGTGCGCCACTTCTCAGGGCAGTGGAAGCAGCCGATGCCCTACGCGATGTTCTTCAACTGGGAAAATCACGGCTACCAGACGGGCCTTGCCATTCACGGCGCCGAAGGCGCGGACGTGGGTCTTCTGGGTGCGCGCGCGAGCGCAGGCTGCGTGCGCATCGCGCCGGAACATGCGCGCGTCCTGTTCTCGCTCATCAGGAACAACTACAAGGGCCTGATGCCGAAATTCGCCTACGACAAGCGCACGGCCACGATGAGCAATCAGGGCGTG
>DATIVW010000106.1:0-20077 GCA_035465595.1 Rhizomicrobium sp.
TTGCGGCTCGCAGAGCGCGGACGCGTCGCTCGAGATGATGCAGGGCATGCAGCTCCCGCTGGTGTGGGTCGCGCGCGTCGCCACGCTGTACTACTTCGGCTTCTTCTGGGTGATCATGCCGCTGCTCGGCATCATCGAGCGCCCCAGGCCGCTGCCGGCCAGCATTTCCCAGCCTGTTCTTTCGCCCGCCGAGTGAGGATGACGGATATGAAAGCTTTCACCCTCGCATGCGCCGCCTTCTTCGTGCTCTCGGCTTCGGCTTTCGCCGAGGACCTGAGCGAGCCGCAGGCGCCGACGAAGCAGCAGTGGTCGTGGGATGGCCCGTTCGGCATGTATGACCGCGCGCAGCTGCAGCGCGGCTTCCAGGTCTACAAGGAGGTCTGCTCGGCCTGTCACAGCCTGAGCCGCGTCTCGTTCAATGACCTGTCGTATGAAAACGGCGGCAGCGGCATGTTCTCGACGGCGCAGGCCAAGGCCATCGCCGCCGGCTACAAGGTTCCCGCCGAGCCCAACGACAAGGGCGAGACGACGGACGACAAGGGCCAGCCCCTGATGCGCCCGGCGATCCTGGCCGACCATTTCCCGGCGCCGTTCGCGAACGACAATGCCGCGCGCGCCAACAATGGCGGCGCGCTTCCGCCGGACCAGTCGCTGCTGGTGAAGGCGCGCGAAGGCGGCGCGGACTACATCTATTCGCTCGTGGTGGGCGACGGCGCGCCGACGCCGCACGGCTTCAAGGTGATCGACGGCAAGTATTACGATCCCTATTTCCCGGGCCGTAACATCTCGATGCCGCCGCCGCTGCGCGACAATTCGGTGACCTATGCCGACGGCACCAAGGCGACCCTGGACCAGGAAGCCAAGGACGTGACGGCGTTCCTCGCCTGGGCGGCAGAGCCCAAGCTGGAACAGCGCCATCGCCTCGGCTTCGGCGTGATGCTGTTCATGCTGCTGCTCTCGGGCCTGCTCTATCTGTCCTACCGCAAGGTCTGGCACGACGCGCACTAAGGCTTGAGCTTTCCTCCCCCGTTTACGGGGGAGGTGTCCGCGGCACGCGGACGGAGGGGGCGTGCAGCCCCCTTTTCTTTTGCGATGCCCCCTCTGCCTCGCTTCGCTCGGCACCCCCCGCTTCGCAGGGGAGGAAAGCGATGGTGTGTCATCGTCAGCGTGCTAAAAGCGCCCCCATGACGAAGACGGTTCTGGGCATCATCGGCGGCAGCGGCGTGTATGACATTCCGGGGCTGGAGAACGCGCGCTGGCAAGAAGTGAAGAGCCCGTGGGGCGCGCCGTCCGACGCGCTGCTCACCGGCACCTTCAAGGGCGTTGATCTCGTCTTCCTGCCGCGCCATGGCCGCGGCCATGTGCAGACGCCGAGCTCCATCAACTACCGCGCCAATATCGACGCCTTGAAGCGCATCGGCGTGACCGATGTTATTTCCGTCTCGGCCTGCGGCTCGCTGAAGGAAGAATTGCCGCCGGGCATGTTCGTGATGGCGGACCAGTTCATCGACCGCACCTTCGCGCGCGAAAAGAGCTTCTTCGGCCCCGGCTTCGTGGCGCATGTCTCCATGGCGCATCCTGTGGATTCACGGCTATCGAAGATCCTCTATGAATCCGCCGGCGAGATCGGCGTGCCGAGTTCCCGCGGCGGGTCCTACCTCTGCATGGAGGGCCCGCAATTCTCCTCGCTCGCTGAAAGCAATCTCTATCGGTCGTGGGGCTGCAGCGTGATCGGCATGACGGCGATGCCCGAAGCCAAGCTCGCGCGCGAGGCGGAACTTCCTTACGCCATCGTCGCGATGGTGACCGATTACGATTGCTGGCACGAAGACCATGGCCATGTGACCGTCGATCAGGTCGTGAAGATCATGCACGCGAACGCCGAGAACGCCCGCAAGCTGGTGATGACCGCCGCGCCGAAGCTCGGGCCAAATCGCGTGTCGTCGCCCGACGGCACCGAAACCGTCCTCGACACCGCCCTCATCACCGCGCCGGAAAAGCGCGATCCCGCGCTGCTCGCGAAACTCGATGCGGTAGCGGGACGCGTGTTGCGTAAGTAGTGTTTCTCTTTCAGCCGTCATGGCCGGGCTTGACCCGGCCACCCATCCCGCGCGCGTCCGCGCGCGAGAAACCTACATCAGTGTGTAGTCCAGTTCCTTCCATTCCGGATTCAGCTTCTCGATCAGATCGATTTTCCAGTCGCGTTTCCACCGCTTGATGCTGGTTTCGCGCTGGATTGCGACAGTCACTAGGTCGTGGACCTCGTAGTAGACAAGGCGCGTCAACCCATATTTTTTCGTAAAAGCCGAACCCACGCCACGTCTGTGCGCGTCCAGACGCGCAGCCAAATCCGATGTGACACCTGTATAAAGCGTCCCGTACGGCTTGTTGGTCAGTATGTAGAGATAGCCCTTGCGCACAACGGCATTATACGATGTTTTCTGGCCGCGCCGACGCGCGGCCGATGGGTGGCCGGGTCAAGCCCGGCCATGACGGGAGTTTTTATTGATGGATTTCGCATCTGCCATCCGCACCATTCCGGACTATCCCAAGAAGGGGATCATGTTCCGCGACATCACCACCTTGCTCGGCAACGCGCGCGCGTTCCGCGCGGCGGTGGACGCGCTGGTGCAGCCTTATGCGGGCGTGAAGATCGACAAGGTCGCGGGCATCGAAGCGCGCGGCTTCATTCTGGGCGGCGCGGTGGCGCACCAGCTTTCGCGCGGCTTCGTGCCGGTGCGCAAGAAAGGCAAGCTGCCGCACACCGTCATCGGCGAGGACTATGACCTCGAATACGGCAAGGATCGCGTCGAGATTCACGCCGATGCGGTGAACAAGGGCGACGCGGTGATCGTGGTGGACGATCTCATCGCCACCGGCGGCACCGCCTTCGCCGCGATCAAGCTGCTGGAGCGCGCCGGCGCCAATGTTGTCGGCTGCTGCTTCGTCATCGACCTTCCCGACCTCGGTGGCGCTGACAAGATCCGCGCGCTGGGCAAGGAGGTCATCACGCTGGTGGGTTTCGGCGGCCATTGAGCCTTGAAGCGTGGCCGTGCGCACCCATATCTCCCGTCCGCCTTTCTTCTTTTGAATCAAGGAGAAGGGGGGAGAGAGGGGAGGGGGTATGCGAAATCCTGCAAACGAGTCGTTGTGGTGCGTAGCTTCGCTGAATCAAGATATGGATAGCGCGGATTTATGAAGATCAACGGCAAGCCCTATCGCACCATCTGGCCGCATGGCGAAACCTCCGTGGAGGTGATCGACCAGACCAAGCTGCCGCATGAGTTC
The DNA here is from genome assembly GCA_035465595.1 of Rhizomicrobium sp. Classification (GTDB taxonomy): domain Bacteria; phylum Pseudomonadota; class Alphaproteobacteria; order Micropepsales; family Micropepsaceae; genus Rhizomicrobium. The sequence continues at coordinate 3,289 of DATIVW010000106.1, forward strand.
CGCACCCAGATGTTGCGCAACGTCGCGGACACGGCGCGCGCCATCAAGCAGATGATCGTGCGGGGCGCGCCCCTGATCGGCGCCACGGCCGCCTACGGGATCGCGCTCGCCATGCGCGAGGATGCATCCGACGAAGCGCTGGATGCCGCGCACGACATGCTGCTGGAAACGCGGCCTACCGCCATCAATTTGCGCTGGGCGTTGAAGCGCATGTGCGATGTGCTGCGCAACCATCCGCGCGACAGCCGCGCGTCGCTCGCCTGGGCGGAAGCGGCGAAGATCGCGGATGAGGATGTCGAGGTCTGCCGCGCCATCGGCGAGCACGGGTTGAAGGTGCTGCAGGAAGCCGCCGCGAAGAAAAAGCCCGGCGAGACGCTGAACGTGCTCACCCATTGCAACGCCGGCTGGCTCGGCTGCGTGGACTGGGGCACGGCGCTGGCGCCGATCTACATGGCCCATGACGCCGGCATCCCGGTCCATGTGTGGGTGGACGAAACCCGCCCGCGCAACCAGGGCGCTTCGCTCACCGCGTTCGAGCTGGGCGGCCATGGCGTGCCGCACACCATCATCGCCGACAATGCGGGCGGCCTTCTGATGATGCAGGGCAAGGTCGATCTGTGCATCGTCGGCACCGACCGCGTCACCGCGAATGGCGATGTCGCCAACAAGATCGGAACCTACCTCAAGGCACTCGCGGCGAAAGACAACGCCGTGCCGTTCCATGTCGCATTGCCGTCATCGACCATCGACTGGGAGATGGCGAAGGGCAGCGACATCCCGATCGAGGAACGCTCGCCCGACGAGATATTGCGCATGACGGGCCGCACTGCGACCGGAGCCATCGCCACGGTCGACATCGCCGCCCCCGGCTCGCCCGCCCTGAACCCCGGTTTCGATGTGACGCCCGCGCGACTCGTGACCGGTTTCATCACCGAAAAGGGGACTTGCGCGGCAACGGAGCAGGGCCTACGCAGCCTCTTTCCTAGTGCTTAAATATAAATACTTGCAAAAAGCCTCGTAGCACTAGTATTTGCTGATTTTCGGTATGCGAGTGCTTCTTGGGGGATACGAGAATGTTAAGGCAGTACGCTTATCTACTTGCTTTGTTTTGTCTTGCGGGTTGTGCGCAGCTTGCGCCTCCGCCTCCTTATGAGATGCAAACGCCTTTTAACAGAGCCGATTTTACGGCTTGGATGGGTGCAGGCCCTGGTGACATCAAAGGCCAAGCCTTCATGAAGACCGTGGGCGGCGATGTAAAGACTTGCGCCGGTAATCCCGTGTATTTGCTGCCTGACAATGCTTTTGATCGGGAATTAGTGACCGCAATCCGCTTAGGTCGAAAGCCGGATGTTGGCAGAATTTTTAATGGCGAAGCTGCGGGCTCAGGTCGCAAGTCTATCTGCGACGCTAGCGGGAATTTTAGCTTTGAAAGTCTGCCAGTCGGAAGTTGGATAGTGATTGCGCAGGTCCAATGGGGCGTTCCAAACCAATATTTCGTTGAACAACAAGGCGGTGCCTTGCTCGAAACTGTGAGCGTCAGTAAAGGAACGACAAAAGTTTATCTCACAGATGCAGACTTCATAGGTCGATAGGGTGATCGAATTGCGGGGCATTTGTGGAGTTGAGAGGTCAGAGTTAGAAAAATGCAATCCCGTTGGTCCGATGCCGAAGCCCAGGAATATGTGAAGCGTTACGCCGAGAAGGGCGTGAATGCAGACCTCGCGCTGCGCACCTATACCACGCGGCTGCTCGGCGGCGATCCGAAGCTGGTGCTGCATGGCGGCGGCAACACCTCGGTGAAGACGACCGCGAAAGATCAGCTCGGCGAAGATGTCGAGGTGTTGCACATCAAGGGCAGCGGCTGGGACATGGGCAATATCGAGCCCGAGGGCCTGCCCGCCGTGAAGCTGGCCGAGATGCGCCGCTTGCGAAAGCTGCCCAGGCTCTCCGACGAGGACATGGTCAACTTCCAACGCATCAATTTGCTGGATGCCTCCGCGCCGAACCCGTCGGTGGAAACGCTGCTGCACGCCTTCCTGCCGCACAAATTCGTGGACCACACCCATTCCACCGCCGTTCTGGCGCTGACCGATCAGCCGGAAGGCGAAAAGATCGCGCGCGAACTTTACGGCGACCGCATGGCCTATGTGCCCTATTTCATTCCGGGCTTCACGCTCGCCAAGGCGGTGGCCGATGTGTTCGACAAGAACCCGACGGTCGAGGGCCTTATCCTGCCGCGCCACGGCATCTTCACCTTCGCGGAAGACGCCAGGACCGCCTACGAGAAGATGATCGAATTCGTGACGATGGCGGAAGATTATCTTGCGAAGAACCGCAAGGCCCTGAAGCAGGCGGAGTTGCCGAAGTATATCGCCCGCGTGGCGGACATCGCGCCGATCCTGCGCGGCGCGGTCGCGATCGAGCGCAACGAGATGGCCGGCACGGTGAAGCGGCAGATTCTCTGCTTCCGCACCAACAAGGATATACTGAACTATGTGAACGGCGTGGAACTTTCGCGCTATTCGCAGATCGGCGTCGTCACGCCGGACCACACCATCCGCACCAAGAACTATCCGCTCGTCGTGCCTGCGCCGGACGCACACAAGCTGGACGACTGGAAGAAAGCCGTGGAAGCGGTGGTGGCGAAATATGTCGCCGACTATCACGCCTATTTCGCGAAGCACAACGCCAACATGAATCCGAAGAAGAAGGAGCTCGATCCGCTGCCGCGCGTGATCCTCGTTCCCGGCGTCGGCCTGTTCGGCCTCGGCGCGAGCGCGAAGGATGCCGCCATCGCCGCCGACATCGCGGAGAACACCGTAGAAGTCATCACAAACGCGGAAGGCGTCACCTCCTACCAGCCGATCAGCGAAGCGGACATGTTCGAGGTCGAATACTGGTCGCTGGAGCAGGCCAAGCTCGGCAAGGGCGCGGAGAAGGTTCTGGCGCGGCAGGTCTGTGTCGTCACCGGCGGCGGCTCCGGCATCGGCGCGGCCACGGCGAAAGCCATGGCGGCGGATGGCGCGGAAGTCGCCGTGCTCGACCGCGATCACGAGATGGCCGTGAAAGCCGCGAAGGCCATCCACAAGCACGCGCTGGCCATCCAGTGCGACGTCACCGATCCCGGACAGGTGAAAGCCGCGTTCGACAAGGTGGTGGAAGCGTTCGGCGGCGTGGACATCGTCGTCTCCAACGCCGGCGCCGCATGGCAGGGCAGGATCGGCGAAGTGGAAGGCGAGGTTCTGCGCAAATCCTTCGAGCTGAATTTCTTCGCCCACCAGGCGGTGGCGCAGGCCGCCGTGCATGTGATGAAGGCGCAAGGCACCGGCGGCTGCCTGCTGTTCAACACCTCCAAGCAGGCGGTGAATCCCGGCAAGGATTTCGGGCCCTATGGCCTGCCGAAAGCCTCGACCCTGTTCCTGATGAAGCAATATGCGCTTGACTACGGCAAGGACGGCATCCGCTCCAACGCCGTCAACGCCGACCGCATCCGCTCCGGCCTGCTGACGGACGAGATGGTGGCGCAACGCGCCAAAGCGCGTGGTCTTTCGGAGAAAGACTACATGGGCGGCAATCTTTTGGGTCGCGAAGTCTATGCGAGCGAAGTCGCCGAAGCCTTCGTCTATCTCGCCCACGCCGAGAAGACGACCGCAGGCGTGATCACCGTGGATGGCGGAAACATCGAAGCCTCGCTGCGGTAGATTTCGTTCGCCCTCGGCGCGCAGTCATATAACTCTATGAAAAACATGGCGTTTTCCGCGCGAGAGGACGTTCGCGAGCTAGTGAGATATTGGTCTTGAAATGAGACAAAAATCTCATTAGATGATGACGCGACGCAATTGTGAGGACGAGACCATGCCACTGAACCGGTCCCAGATGGATGCAAAGATTGACGAGCATTTCGGATTTGAGATGCGCGATGACGTAGCCGGCGTATTGGCCACGCTGGCTCCGAACGTCGAGCACGACATAGTCGGCTGGCCGACCGGCCCCACGCATGGCCGCGAAGCTGCGCGCGGGTTCTACGACGCGCTCTTTGCAGACCTCGCGGATGGTCATGTGACCTGCACCAAGCGGCTATATGGCGAGAGCTTCCTGGTGGATGAATCGCTGTGGCGCGGACGCGCAGCGGGGCGGCCGTTCGGGCTGGAAGGCCGCAATCGTCCACTGGCGTTCCGCCTGCTTCATATCATCGAATTCGCGGAAAACGGTGACATCGCGCGCGAGAACGTATGGCTCGATCTTGCTGCGATCCTTCGCCAATTGCCGCAGGATTGACCGGATGGCAGGGAAATCAGGGCCTCGAAGCAATCAGCAACGGCGGACGCGGCGCGCATTGCTGGATGCAGCCACGCGTCTGGTGCGCCGGGGCGAGACTCCCAGCCTCGAGGCGGTCGCGGAAGAAGCGATGGTTTCGCGCGCCACGGTTTATCGCTATTTCCCGAGCACCGATGCGCTTCTGGTCGAAGCTTCGCTCGATGTCGCGACCCCGGACCCATGCACGCTTTTCAAGGGCCTAAAGGACCAGGACGCAGTGAGCCGCGTGGAGCGCGTGGATACGGCGCTGCACGACATGGTGCGCGCCAATGAAGTGTCGATCCGCGTTATGCTCGCCAACTCTCTCCGGCAAGACCTATCCGGAAGAGAAAAAGACCTGCCACGCCGGCAGAACCGGCGCACACCGCTGCTCGATGCCGCGCTCGTAACCGCCAAAGACCAGTTCACGCCGAAATCGCGCGATTTGCTGACAAAGGCGCTGGCCCTGATCGTCGGCACAGAAGCGATGGTGGTTTTCCAGGACGTGCTTCAGCTGAGCGACACCGAGGCACGCAAGGTCAAAAGATGGGCGATCCGCGCCCTGATCGATGCGGCGCAGAAGGAAAAACACTAGCCCCCATTCGCCCGGAACAGCTCCATCGTCCGCTTCCAGCCGAGCTTGTGCGCTTCCTCGTTGAAGTCATCTCGCCGGTCGGAGTTGAAGCCGTGGCCGGCGTTTTCGTAGACGTAGACCTTCACGTCCGGGTGCGCGGCCTTGATTTTCTCGACCTGCTCCATCGGGATGCCGTGATCCTTCGCGCCGAAGTGCAGGATCGTCGGGCATTTCGGTTGCCAGTCGTTCATTGAATAGATGTTGCCGCCGTAATAGCCGGACGCCGCCGCCAGCCCGTCGCATTTGCAGGCTGCCGCCCACGTCACCGATCCGCCATAGCAGAAGCCGGTGATGAACACCGGACCCCTGGCCTTCAGCGCATCGATGCAGGTCTGCGAGTCCTTGATGGACAGTTCGAACGGATGTTCGCCGCGCGCAATCTTGATCGCCTTCTGGATGTCTTCGGGCGAATAGGTCGCCTCGAAGCCCGGCTCCTCGCGGTCGTAAAGCGCCGGCGCCAGCACCTCATAGCCTTCTGCTGCAAACTTGTCGGACAGTTCCTTGATGTGCACCGTGACGCCGAAAATCTCCTGAATGAGCACCAGACCGCCGCGGCGTTTTCCCGTGGGCTCGACCTGATAGACGCCGATCTCGGCACCATCGCTCATCTTCATCCTGATCATCTTGCCGCGCAGGGACATGGGTCTTCCTCCAATGGTCTGCGGCCATTAGAGCGCGCCGAAGAGCACCCGCGCAACGTGTAAGGCTTCGCAAAGGGTGTCAGCGCGGCTTACGCTGTACGAAGCCCTTGCCGATGAACTGGAACACCAGTTCGCCATCGGCGTCCCGCGCCTCGTTCCGGCTTTTCACCAGCCCCATATCGGGCCGCGACTTCAGCTCCACCTTTTCCACCACCTCGTTGGAGTAGGTCAGCGTCATCCCCGGCCGCACGGGCTTCAGCCATTTCAGGTCCTCGAAGCCTGGCGAAACGCCGGCCCGCTGCAGGGGATTTCCGGCCGCCGCCTCGCTCTTGCGGCTCGCGATCGCAAGCTTCATCCACACGGCGGCGGTGTGCCAGCCGCTGGCGATCAGGCCGCCGAACATCGTCTGCTTCGCCGCTTCCGGATCGAGATGGAAGATCTGCGGATCGTATTTCCGCGCGAAGCGGATGATCTCTTCCTCGGTGAAGGTATAGCTGCCCAGCTCGCGGCGCGCACCGATCTCGATGTCTTCCCACCAGCTCATGGGCGCCTGCCGATGATGGGCGTCATGGAAATCATTGCCACCTGCTCGGTCTGGTTGAACACGCGGCAATCCAGCGTCACCAGCCCGAAGGGCTTGCTGCCGGACGGCTTGGCGTCCACCACCTCGGCTTCGACCCGCAGCGTGTCGCCGGGGCGGACGGGCTTCATCCACCGCGCCTCCCGCGAACCCACGCCGCCAAGGCCCACGGCCTTGTTCAGAACGCCGTCCGCCAGCATCCGCATCGCCATGGCGCAGACATGCCAGCCCGACGCCGACAGGCCCTTGAGCATGGAATGCTTCGCGGATTCCTCATCCAGATGATGCGGTTGCGGATCGAATTCGCGCGCGAACTCGAACACTTCTTCCTTCGTGACGTCGTAAGGCCCGCAATCGAACACGCGGCCCACGGTGAAGTCCTCGAAGTGGAGCCGCTCGCTCATTGCGCTTTCTCGACGAACCAAGTGAAGACCTTGCCGCGCGAATCCGGGTCCCACCCGGCTTCCAGCGCCTCGCGAACGCCCGCTTCCACGATCTGCGGCGTCACTTTCAGCTTCTCGGGGATATGCCAATGGCCGTTCGGTTTGGCGCCGAGGAACGGATATTTCAGCAGAAGCTCGCGCCGCGCCGGTCCCGCCTGAACCACGGAGATCGTGATGCCCTGGTAGTCGTCGCGCGACGACCATTGCGTGTCGCGCAGCAATGTCCAGAGCAGTTCGTGTCCGTCCACGCGGATCGGTGTCGGCGCGGGCTTCTTGCGGCTGCTCACGCCTGATTCCTACGCATTGAAGCGGAAGTGCATCACGTCGCCATCCTGCACGACGTATTCCTTGCCTTCCAGCCGGAACTTGCCCGCATCGCGCGCGCCGGCTTCGCCGTTGCCCGCAACGTAATCGTCATACGCGATGGTTTCGGCGCGGATGAAGCCGTGCTCGAAATCGGTGTGGATCACGCCCGCGGCCTGCGGTGCCTTCGATCCCTTGGTCACCGTCCAGGCGCGGGCTTCTTTCGGACCGATGGTGAAGAAAGTGATGAGACCCAGAAGATTGTAGCCGGCGCGAATGAGGCGATTGAGACCCGGCTCTTCCAGTCCCACGGCCGAGAGGAAGTCCGCGCGTTCTTCCGCGGGAAGCTGCGCCACTTCTTCCTCGATGCGCGCGGAGATGATGACGCTTCCCGCGCCCTGCTTCTTGGCCATCTCTTCCACCGCCTTGGAGAACTTGTTGCCTGTTGCGGCGGAGCCTTCTTCCACGTTGCAGACATAGAGCACCGGCTTCTGCGTCAGCAGGCCGAGCTGGCGGAACGGCTCGCGCTCTTCCGGAGTCAGTTCCGCCTTGCGTGCGGGCTGTCCGTCGCGCAGCAGCACCAGCGCCTTCATCATCAGCGCATGTGCCTCCTTGGCTTCCTTTTCGCCGCCCTTGGCCTTCTTCTCGATCGGGACGATGCGCTTTTCGAGGCTTTCGAGGTCCGCGATCATCAATTCGGTTTCGACGGTTTCGGCGTCGCCGACGGGATCGATGCGGCCTTCGACATGGGTGATGTCGTCGTCCTCGAAGCAGCGCAGCACATGCACCACCGCATCCACTTCGCGGATATTGGCAAGGAACTGGTTTCCGAGCCCTTCACCCTTGGATGCGCCGCGCACCAGCCCCGCGATGTCCACGAAGGTGATGCGGGTCGGAATGATCTCGCCGGATTTGGCGATGGCGGCCAGCTTCTCGATGCGTGGATCGGGCACCGCAACGTCGCCGACATTCGGCTCGATGGTGCAGAACGGATAGTTCGCCGCCTGCGCCGCCGCGGTCTGCGTCAACGCATTGAAGAGAGTCGATTTGCCGACGTTCGGCAGGCCGACGATGCCGCATTTGAATCCCATTACTCTTCGCTCTTTTCTTTCTTGGGCTTTTCGCTTTTCGGAGGGGCCGCTTTGGGCGGCTTCGGCGCATTGGGGCGCGGCGGGTTCAGCGCCAGCGCGATCTTGTTCATGAAGCCGATGTCGTTGTCCTTCGCGAGCAAGGGCGCGGCTTCGGCGATGGCCGTCATCATCGGCACCAGCCATTCCTTCTCGTCGGCCTTGGTGAAGTTGCCCAGCACGTGGCCGTGCACGCGTCCCTTCTCGCCCGGATGGCCGATGCCGATGCGCACGCGCCGGTAATCGGGGCCGAGCGCGGAGGTGATCGACTTGGCGCCATTGTTGCCGGCGTCGCCGCCACCCGTCTTCACCTTCAGCTTGGCGGCGGGCAGGTCGAGTTCATCGTGGATCACGACCAGTGCATTGAGCGGCAATTTGAAGAAGCGCATCGCCGCGCCGATGCTGTCGCCGGAAAGGTTCATGTAGGTCATGGGCTTCAGCAGGTAGACCTTGCGCTTGCCGAACGCGCCTTCGCTGATCATGCCCTGGAAGCGCGCGCGCCACGGGCCGAAATCGTAGGACTCGTGGATGACGTCCACGGCCATGAAGCCGGCATTGTGACGGTTGCGGGCGTATTCCGCGCCGGGATTGCCGAGGCCTGCGATAAGAAGCGGCGAGTCGGCCATGGCGTGGGATCCCGACGCGCGGCCGTTTCCAGCCGCGCAGGATTACTTCTTTGGGGCGGGCTTCGCGCCGGCTGCGGGCGCCGCAGCGCCGGCCGCAGGAGCCGCGCCGGCCGCGGGAGCGGCACCAGCCGCCGGAGCCGCGCCTTCGGCAGGCGCCGCGCCTTCCGCCACCACTGGAGCATTCGCCGCCGCTGCGGCTGCCGCCGCCGCTGCGCGCTGCTCTTCGATGACGCTGGTCGGCGCCACGATGGAGGCGATCGTGAAATCGCGCTCACGGATGAGCGGCTTCACGCCCTCCGGCAGCTTGATGCTGGAGATGTGCACGGTGCCATGGATGTCGAGGCCGTTGAGATCGGCTTCGATGGAGTCCGGAATATTGTCGGCCGGGCAGAGCATCAGCACTTCGTGGCGAATGATGTTCAGCACGCCGCCCTTCTTGAGGCCGGGCGAGTCCGCATGGTTCTTGAAGCGAACCGGGATCTCCAGCTTCACGCTGGCACCCTGTTCGAGGCGCATGAAATCGACGTGGACCGGGCGATCGCTGATCGGATCGACCTGCACGGCGCGCGGAATCACGCGCTGCTTCTTGCCCTCGATGTCGAGCATATAGAGCGTGGTGAGGAAGTTGCCGGTCTCGACCTGGCGCTCCAGCGTATGGCGCTCGACGGCCACGTTCTCCGGCTTGTCCTTGCCGCCGTAGAGAACGCCGGGGACGAAGCCCTTCTGGCGGGTCTGGTAGGACGGGCCCTTGCCGGTGCCTTTACGGGCTTCCGCTTTCAGATTCTGCACCTGGCGCATAGTCGTAAATCCTTGATTTTCCAGAGGTTTCTCTGGCCCCGGTCGTCCTGATATGCCCGGAAAGCGCAGGCTTTTAGCGGAAGGGGGCTGGCATGGCAATAACCCCTGTCCTGAAGCCATTTTCGCCGTCCGGTCTGCTAGAACGGCCGGGTCACGCAAAGGTCGGATATGGCTTTCGGATCCCTGGGCGCATCGCTGGCTGCCCGCCTGCGCACCGCCTTCTACGCATCCACGATCGCGATCGTCGACGCTCTCGTGCCGCGCCGCGGATATTCGGTCCGCAAGGACATCGCCTATGGCGCGCGGGAACGCCAGCGGCTCGATGTGTATGTCCCCGATGCCGTCCAGAGCGCGGCGCCTGTTCTTGTCTTCTTCCACGGCGGAAGCTGGCAGTTCGGCGACAAGAGCCAGTACCGCGCACTGGGGCAGGCCTTCGCGAGCAAGGGCATCGTGACGGTGGTCGCAAACTACCGGCTGTTCCCGCCTCATGGCTTCCCCCTCTTCATCGAGGACGGCGCGCTCGCGTTCAAGCATGTGCGCGATAACGCGCATGAATTCGGCGGGGATGCCGGCCGCGTGTTCCTGTGCGGGCATTCGGCGGGCGCGCACATCGTGACGATGCTGGCCGCGGATGCGCGCTACCTGGATTCAGTGGGCGCAGATCCATTGTCGCCACGCGGAATCATCGGCATCGCGGGACCCTATGATTTCCTGCCGCTGAAGGATCCGGTGCTGGTCGAAGTCTTCGGCGGCGACAATGTGCCGGAAACGCAGCCCATCCATTTCGTGGACGGCAAGCGCGCGCCGATGCTTCTGGCCCATGGCCGCGATGACACCACGGTCGGCGCCGGCAATTCCAAGCGGCTGGCGCAGAAGCTCCAGTCATTCGGCAGCGAAGTCGTGGTGCGCTATTACCACCGCACCGGCCACATCGGCATCCTGCTCTCGCTCGCGCCCGGATTCCGCAAGCGCACGACGCTCTATCAGGACATGCTGGCGTTCATCGCCGCGCATTGACTTTCTTTTTCGCCTTCTTCGGCGCCGGAAGATTGTGCATCCATGCTTCGCGGATCAACGCGTCCAACTCCTTCTTCGACACGCGATCGATCTGCACGATGACGTTCGCCGTCTTGCCCCACATGTACTTGACGAAAGTCTTGTCGTCGGCGGCGAAGAGAAATTCCTTCCGCTCGTCCGGCAGGTTCAGATAGAGCCCGTCCGGCCGCATCACTGCGAAGATGCGCTTGGCCGTTCGCCAGGCGGGCCGCCGGAAGTGATCGATCTCGGTCACGCCATCCAGCGACAACGCGATCTTCCGGACATCGTTTGGCGTGTTCGCCATGACGGCTCCCGCTAGTTCGAGTATGCAATAGTTTACACCCATTCCTCCGCGGAGGTGGCGTTCCGAGCTTGCGCCGGCCCTGAGAGCTGCCATCTGACAGTGCGAGAGGGAGAAGGTCGAACACTGTGGCAGACACCGCCGAGCCGCCGCGCGCCGGGCTTCGCGCGTCTTATGCGTTCCTGGGATTGGGCTTCGCGCTCTCCTGGTATCCCTGGGTGCTGCACGCGCTGGGACGGCCCGGCAATCCGGGACCGAATCCGCTGGGGCTTTTGCTGGCCGCATTGATCGCGTCCGCGCTGGTTTCGGGATGGCGCGGCTCGGCGCAACTGCTGCGCAGCATGGTGCGCGTGCAAGCCCCTGCCTTCGCATGGGGCGTGGCGCTGTTCCTGCCCGCGGTCACGCTGGCGCTCGCGCTTTTTATCGCCATGGCCAAGGGCATCGCCGTCACGCCCCAGCCGCCGCCGTGGAGCGACCTGCTCGACCGCTTCATCATCATGTTTCTCTTTGTGGCGCTGGGCGAGGAACCGGCATGGCGCGGATTTCTCTTGCCCCGGCTACAGGATCGTTTCACGCCGGTGATGGCGACGCTCATTCTGTCCGTCGTCTGGGCGGTGTGGCATCTGCCTCTGATGGGCACGGAGTTCGCGTGGCAGATCGTGCCGGCGTTTCTTGTCAGCCTGCTGGGCGCGGCTTTCGTGTTGAGCTGGCTGTTCAATGCGTCCGGCGGCAGCGTCCTTCTGCCGATGGCGATGCACGCGATCCTCAACACCATCGGATCGGGCTACATATTCCACTTCATCGGCGCGAACGATCTGCCGCTGTTCTGGTGGATCTATGCGAGCGTCTGGCTGGGCGCGGGCGTGCTGGCCGTCATCGCCACGCGCGGCAGGCTGGGATTGTCTGATCCCTAGTCGAACAGGCTCGACACGCTCTCTTCGGCGCTGATGCGCTTGATCGCTTCGCCGATGAGCGGGGCGATGGAGATGCGGCGGATGTTCTTGCACTTGGCGATCTCGTCCGTCGCCTGGATGGAGTCGGTGATCACCATGCTCTTGAGCTTGGAGCCCTGGATGCGCGCCACCGCGCCGCCCGACAGCACGCCATGGGTGGCATAGGCGCAGACGTCCTTCGCGCCGTTCTTCAGCAGCGCCTCGGCGGCGTTGCAGATCGTGCCGCCGGAATCGACGATGTCGTCGATCAGGATGCAGGAGCGGCCCTTCACGTCGCCGATGATGTTCATGACCTCGGATTCGCCGGCGCGCTCGCGGCGCTTGTCGACGATCGCAAGGTCGCAGCCCAGCCGCTTGGCCAGCGCACGGGCGCGAACCACGCCGCCGACGTCCGGCGAGACGACCATCAGGTGGTCACCCGTGCCCAGATAGTCCTCGATGTCCTTCACGATGACGGGCATCGCGAAGAGGTTGTCGGTCGGGATGTCGAAGAAGCCCTGGATCTGCCCGGCATGCAGGTCGACCGTCAGCACGCGGTTGGCGCCGGCCTCGGTGATGAGGTTGGCGACCAGCTTGGCGGAAATGGGCGTGCGCGGGCCGACTTTGCGGTCCTGCCGCGCGTAGCCGAAATAGGGGATCACCGCGGTGATGCGCTTGGCCGAAGCCCGGCGCAGCGCGTCGATCACGATGAGCAGCTCCATGAGGTTGTCGTTGGCGGGAAAGCTCGTCGACTGGATGACGAACATGTCCTCGCCGCGCACGTTCTCCTGCACCTCGACGAACACTTCCATGTCGGCGAAACGGCGGACCACCGCCTTGGTCATAGGAAGCTTGAGATATTGCGCGACCGCATCGGCCAAAGCGCGGTTGGAGTTGCCGGCCAGAACTTTCATGTGCCGCGATTCTTCGCTCAACGCGCTACCCCGATGTGATGGTTTGATGACTGGGTTAGATGATGGGGTTCTAGCAAGGGGCCTTCGGGGGGTAAACCGCCGAATCGCCGATGCTTACGCAAGCCAGCGGAAAGACTTGCGGATAAACGCGGTGCCGTCGTGCCGCGTCATTTCGCCATGTGCCATGACAACCTGTTCGGGCTCCCAGGCAAGAATGCGCGCCAGCGCCGCGCGCGCGACCGTCTTCCGGAACGTCAGGCGCCATTCGCGCGGCGCACCGCCATAAGGCCCGACGATGCCGTCCAGCCGCGCCAGCCAGCCCTTCCAGCCCTTGAACCAGCCGGGACGGAAATTCTCGATCAGGTCCGCGAAGATCGCCGTGCGGCTCTTGCGGTGGAAGAAGACGATTTCGGTCATCGCGAAACTGCCCGCCATCTCGACCTGGTCGATGTCGCCCGCCCACGCAGCTTGCGGCGAGTCACCCAGCACCGCGTCGAACGACAGATCCTTGCGCTTCCTGGAAAGGCCGGGCGAGGCATAGAGCTTTGCGTCCGGATAGGCCGCCTTCCATTGGCCCAGAAAGAGATGGTGGATCGAATTGGGCGAGACCAGATGTGCCACAGGTCCAAGTGCGTCGATTTCCGCCTTCAATTCGGGAACCAGCGCGATGGGCGACCAGATGAACAGCCCTCCGCCCGAAAGCCGGATCGCCACCATGCGCGTGGGGTAGGGGAAGCCATAGAAGGAGACGGTCGGGCCTTCCCCGATCCAGATCTCGGGGCCGAAGGAGGAGAGGCAGGTCATGTCAGGACGATAGCCGAAACCTGCCGGCCATAATTCGATTCAGATCGATGCGTGGCGCGCCGGAAGCTGAAGAAGTCATCCTCGCGCGCATAGGTGTCGGCGGACAGCGTGACGGCGTCCTTGATGCCGGCGGCCTGCAACCGCTCGGCGACAAAACCTTCCAGATCGAAACGGTGGTGACCGGGCCGATCCGATTCGATAAAGAAGCGCGCGTTTTCAGAATTGTCGGCAAGAAACTGCGCGTGGAATTCGGGACCGACTTCGTAGTTCTTCTGCGCGATGCAGGGGCCGATGGCGGCGGCGATCTTTCTGCGATCCGCGCCGAGCGTCTCCATCGCCTCGATCGTTGCGCGCACGACACCGCCCAGCGCGCCCTTCCATCCGGCGTGCGCCGCGCCGATGACGCGCGCCCCGGCATCGGCGAAGAGGACCGGCGCGCAATCGGCTGTCAGGATGCCCAACGCGATGCCCGGCGTTGCCGTCACCAGTGCATCGCCCTGCGGAATGAATTTGCTGTCGTCTTCCGGCGACTCGCCGATGGGCCAGGCTTTCGCCACGGTCACGGCATGCGTGCCATGCACCTGTCCCGCGTTCACCAGAGATGCGACGCCCAGCGCTTCGCACACCCGGCTGCGGTTCTCGATCACCGAAGCGCGGTCGTCGCCGGAGCCGGGGCCGCAATTCAGCGAGGCATAGACACCGGTCGAGACGCCATCCCTGCGTCCGAAGAAGCCATGTGCGATGCCGCTCAGGTTCAGATTGTCGGCCTCAAGATAGAACATCTCAAAATCCCGGCGGCGCAGGCGCGTTGGCAGGCAGGATCGCGAGCGCCTTGAACAATGTCCCCATCTGGCCGGGCAGGATCAAGCGTTCCAGCTGGCTGTCGATCTCGGGACTGTCGCCCAGATGGCCGCGCGACAACCTGCCCGCGCGCTGCACGATGCCGAGCGCTTCGAGGAAATCGCCCTGTGCGATGGGGCCGTAAGGCTTCGCGCCGGCCTCGCGCGCGGTTTGCGCGAGCGCGGCGAAATCCACATGCGCAGAGAGATCGGCATCGCCCGGCGCTTCCAGAACGTTTGCATATTTCTGCGCCGCCACGGCTTGCAGCGTTTCGCCGAAGCCTGCGTCCGCGCCATAGCCATAGTCCACGACCAGCGCCGCGCCGCCCTTGCGCGCGATCGCCTCTGCGATCTGTTGCATGAGCGCCGATGCCGAAGGCGAGAACTCGTAGAACGCGCCCATCGGCGCGCCGTCGCGATTGGCCGGGACGATGGACGACGGCGCAGCGTCCGGCGCCAGCGCGAAATCCAGCGCATCGCCGGCCGCCACCACCATGCGTTCGCACCATCCGCGCTCCGTCTTCACGAACTGGCGGATCGGCAGTGCGTCGAAGAATTCGTTGGCGAGAAGAAAGAGCGGCTTGTCGGCGAGCGAATCGTCGAACTGCGTAGCCCAGCGGATGTTCGCGCCAGATGGTTCGAGCGCAGTCTTCTGGATCCCGGCCAGCGCCGGGCTCGCCTCGACCAGAACGATCTCGACCTTCGCCAGGAACTCTGGCATCAGCTGCCCGATCATCCGCAGCGCGTCCACCATCAACGTGCCGCGGCCCGGTCCCAACTCCACCAGCCGCGCCTGCGGCTTGCCCTGGTCGTGCCAGCATTGCGCGATCCACAGGCCGAGCAATTCGCCGAACATCTGGCTGATTTCCGGCGCGGTGATGAAATCGCCCTGCGCGCCGAACGGATCGCGCGTCGCGTAATAGCCGCTTTGCGGATCGTGCAGTGCGATGGCCATGAACTGCGCGATGGAGATCGGCCCTTGCGCCTCGATCAGCCGCGCGATGCGCTGGCCGAGACTGTTCAAGCAGGCACCCGCGTCTTCTGTTTCCGGTCGCGCGCAAGCCAGATCACCAATGCGCCACCGAGAATGAAGGCGAAGGACAGGGTCTCGCCCATCGTGATCGGCCCGATGAAGGGCGCATCCGGCTCGCGGAACAGCTCGGACACGATGCGCAAGGCGCCATAGCTGATGAGGAAGACGCCGCTCGCAAGCCCCGGCGTCTCCTGCCAGCGGAGCTTGCGGATGCCCACCTGCATGATGATGAACATCAGCACGCCTTCCAGTGCGAACTCGTAGAGCTGACTCGGGTGACGCGGCGTGAGGCCCGCCGGGCAGCCGCCGTGATTGGCCTGCATGATATGCGGCGTGCAGAACACCATGCCCCAGGGCTCCGTCGTGGGACGGCCCCAGAGTTCGCCGTTCACGAAATTGGCGAGCCGTCCCAGGCCCTGTCCGATCGGTTCGACTGCGCACACAAGATCGCCGATGGAGAAGAAGGAGAGCTTGCGCCGGCGGCAGAACAGCCAGATCGCCAGCAGCACGCCGATGGCCGCGCCATGGAACGACATGCCGCCTTCCCACACCGCGATGATGCGAATGGGATGGACAAGGAAGTCCATCGGCAGACCGTTGCAATAGCCGCCTCCGGCGTCCGGCGTCACGCCGCAGAGAAAGAAGCCGTAAAGCACCACCCAGCCGATGCGCCCGCCCAGGATCACCCCCAGCGTCGCCCACACCACGAGATCGCCAGCATCGTCGTCCGTCATCGGCGGCTTGCCATTGAAGGCCGGATTGTTCCACAGGCTCTTCTGGTGGAGCATCTTCAGCACTAGCCACCAGCCGATCAGCAGCCCGCTGATGTAAGCCAGCGCGTACCAGCGGATGGCGAAAGGGCCCAGATGAATGAGGACCGGGTCCATGTCGGGGAACTGAAGGGCCATGAGGAGAGCGCGTTGCGAAGAGCGGGTGGCGAACAAGGGTTTTAGAGGCTTTTCCCCCCATTCGCTATTCGCAACTCGCCATTCGCCTGGTGCCGCTATTCGCGACGACCCCGGTCGCGGTATAACCCCGCCATGCAAAGCGAAAACCCCATCCTCGACGGCCTGGCCAAGATGTTCACCGACGCGGCGGGCGCCGCCCAGAGCGTGCGCGCCGAGGTCGACACCTTCATGAAGCAAAGGCTCGAACGCCTTGTCGCCGACATGGACTTCGTCCCGCGCGAGGAGTTCGAAGCGGTGAAGGCGATGGCGGCGAAGGCACGTGAAGAAAATGCGAAGCTCGAGGCGCGCATCGCCGAGCTGGAGTCGAAAACACGAGTCAAATCAGACTCCTGACTCGCATCTGACTCGTCCACAGGACTTCAAATCGAATCCGCGAAAGCTGTGAACGCATCCAGCGTCCACAGGGCATGGCGCATAGACTCTTGTGCGGCCACAAAATCTTGTGCCAGTTTGATCGCAACTGCTTCGTTTTTGCGTCGCGTCCATCAGGAGTCCGGAATGTCCCTTGCCCA
>DATIVW010000107.1:0-2665 GCA_035465595.1 Rhizomicrobium sp.
ATGGAGGGGATTATAGCCTATCCGGTAAACAAGCTCTGCAACGTTTTCGACATTCCATATTGCAAGATCGCAATATTTCCCGGCTTCCAGCGTGCCGATTTGATTCAAAAGCCCCAGAGCGCGCGCGCCTTCGCGCGATACGCCGGCGATGCATTCGTCGACGGTCATGCGGAAACAGGTGGCGGCCATGTTCATCGCCAGCAGAAGCGAGGTCAGCGGCGAGGTTCCGGGGTTGTTGTCGGTCGCGATGGCAATCGGCACGCGCTGCTTGCGGATCGTTTCTAGCGGAGGTTGCCTTGTCTCGCGCAGGAAATAGAAGGCGCCGGGCAAGAGCACCGCGACCGTCCCCGCCTTCGCCATGGCGGCGATCCCCGCCTCGTCGGTGTATTCCAGATGATCGGCCGAAAGCGCGCCGAAACTTGCGGCCAGTTCGGCGCCGTGAAGATTGGATAACTGGTCGGCGTGCAATTTTACGCGAAGGCCGTGCTTCTTCGCCGCCTCGAACACGCGGCGCGTCTGTTCGGCAGAGAAGGCGATCCCCTCGCAGAACGCATCGACCGCGTCTACCAGTTTCTCGCGCGCCACCACGGGCATCATCTCGTTGCAGACAAGATCAATGTAACGGTCCTTGTCGCCACCGGCCTCCGGCGGCAGCGCATGCGCGCCAAGGAAGGTTGTGACGATGCGCACCTTGCGCTTGTCCGCGAGCGCCCGCGCCGCGCGCAGCATCTTCAACTCGTCTTCCAGCGAAAGGCCGTAGCCCGACTTTATTTCCACCGTGCAGACACCCTCCGCGATCAGCGCGTCGAGGCGGAGCAGTGCGGACGCCACGAGCGCGTCCTGCGATGCCGCGCGCGTCGCCTTCACGGTCGAGACGATGCCGCCGCCGGCCCTGGCGACCTCTTCATAGGATGCGCCGGCCAGCCGCATCTCGAACTCGCGCGCGCGGTTGCCGGCATGAACAAGATGCGTGTGGCAATCCACCAACCCAGGCGTGATCCAGCGGCCTTCGCAATCGATCTGCGTGACGGCATTGAGCGCTGGCGCATCGGCCTGGGCGCCGGCATAGACGATCCGCCCGCCATTCGCGGCGACGACACCATGCTCGACGAGGCCGAGCCCCGGTCCGGCAAGGGTCGCCAGCCGTGCGTTGTGCCAGAGTTTGTCGCATTTCATCGGCGCATCATGCCCCGGCGGCTCCACTTTGTCTTCGGGGTCCGCTAAGAGGGCGCTGCAACGCCAAGGCCGCCCGGATGGAGACGCTGTGGTTTCACGCCGCCCTACTGCCCGATGGTTGGGCAGAGAAGGTGCGCATCACGATCGACGATGCCGCGATCCAGCGGATCGAGACCGGCGTCGACGCGACGGACGATGACGAGCTCCACGGCTTCGCGGTGCCGGGCCTCGCCAATGTCCACAGCCACGCCTTCCAGCGCGGCATGGCCGGGCTTGCCGAAGTGCGCGGCCCCGCCAATGACAGTTTCTGGACATGGCGCGAGGTCATGTACCGCTTTATCGACCGCCTCACGCCGGACGACGTTCAGGCGATCGCCGAGCTTGCCTATGTCGAAATGCTGGAAAGCGGATTCACCCGCGTCGGCGAATTCCACTATGTGCATCACGACGCAAGCGGAAAGCCTTATGCGAACATCGCGGAACTTGCATCGCGCATCGCTGCTGCCAGCGCCGAGGCGGGCATCGGTCTAACCCTGCTTCCCGTTTTCTATGCGCACAGCAATTTCGGCGGCAAGCCGCCTGTGCCGGGTCAGCGCCGGTTCATCAACGATCCGTCGTCGTTCGCGAAGCTGATGGAAGCGAGCCGAAAGGCGATCGCGCCGCTGCACAACGCCAATATCGGCATCGCGCCCCATTCACTGCGCGCCGCGACGCCCGAGGAGCTGAAGGAGATCGTTCCGCTCGCACAAGGCGGGCCCATCCACATTCACGTCGCCGAACAGACGAAGGAAGTTGACGACTGTATCGCATGGTCCGGCGCGCGGCCGGTGCAGTGGCTTCTCGACCATGCGGGCGTGAACCGGAATTGGTGCCTCGTCCATGCCACGCACATGACGGCGGAGGAGACGGAGCGCCTGGCAAAGAGCGATGCCGTCGCGGGTCTCTGTCCGGTCACCGAAGCCAATCTTGGCGACGGGATTTTTCCCATGCCGGATTATCTCGCCGCGCATGGCCGATTCGGCATTGGCACCGATTCGAACGTCCTCATCGGGGCTGCACAGGAATTGCGCATGATGGAATATGCACAGCGTCTTTGCTTGCGCGCGCGCAACGTGCTGTCGCCGGAAGCGGGACGCTCCACCGGGCGCAGCCTGTTCGATGGCGCGCTCGCAGGCGGGTTCCAGGCCTTGGGGATTTCCGGATTCGGCCTGAAAGAAGGCATGCCCGCCGATCTGGTCAGCCTGAACGCGGCGGACCCGACGCTGGCAGGGCGTTCGGGCGATGCGATTCTGGACAGCTGGATATTTGCCGGGAACAACCCGGTAGGCTGCGTCTGGCGCTCCGGCGCGCGGGTGGTGCATGGCGGTCGTCACCGGAATCGGTCGCAAATCGAGGCGAAATACAAAGAAGCCCTTGCCCGCATTGTGAATTAGCAGCCAAAAAGCCAAGCTGCACGTTCATGGGACTTGGGGGGTCCGGCGGGATGGGT
>DATIVW010000108.1:0-3353 GCA_035465595.1 Rhizomicrobium sp.
GGGCTTTCCGGGCGCGGTTTCGTAAGGATAGTCGTGATCGCTCGCCCAGAACTTGCGATTGGATTCGAACAGCGCATACGCCACGCCCTCGTAATAGGGGTAATGCAGGTTGCGTTCTTCCAGCGGTACCTGGTCGTCGCGACGGCGCAGCTTCGCGGCGAGATCGTGGCTGTAGTCTGCACCGTGCTCGATGTTGGGCCCGCGTTCGAGCATGAGGACCTTCAGTCCCCGCTCGCAAAGCTCCTTGGCGGCCCAGCCGCCGCTCATGCCCGAACCGACAACGATGGCATCGAAACGCATCACAACTCCTCAGGCCTTGAACAGTCCGGTTGCATGCCGAAGCGCGGCAATGGGGTCCCCGCGCGGAACGAATTCATGACCCACCCAATGATCATAGCCGGCATGGCGCAGCAATCCCGCGATCCCGCGCCAGTTGATTTCCTGCCGGTCGTCGAGATCGCGCCGCCCCGGCGCGCCGGCGGTGTGGATATGGCCGATGAGGTCGAAATTCGCTTTGATGGTGCGGCTCAGATCACCCTCCATCAGCTGCATGTGGTAGCCGTCATAGAGCAGGCGCAGCGTCGGCGAATTCAGCTGCCGCACGATCTCCGCGCCGAACCACGTATGGTCGCATTGATGGCCCGGATGATCGACCTTGCTGTTGAGAAGTTCCAGCAGCAGCCGCACGCCGGCTTTCTTTGCATGTTCGAGAACAGGGCCAAGACCTTCTACGCAGGCGGTGATCGCGGGCGCATCGGCGCCATCGCCGAAGCGCGAACCGGCAAACACGATCACCGCGTCGACGCCGCCTTTTGCGGCGGTGTCGATCTTGCGGAAGACTTCCTGTCTCAGCGCGGCGTGTCGTGGCGGATCGTTGAACCCCACTTCAAGCGGATGACCGCTGACGGTGACGAGAGACAGGCCCACATCGCGTGCAACAGACCAGAGTTCGTCCGGGAGCATTTCCACGCCTTGCACGCCTGTGGATGCGGCATCGCGCAGGAAGGATCGCGGCTCGACCTCGCGACCATGTGTGAAGGACCACCAGGCGAAGCTCTGCCGCATCAGCACGGACCTTCGCTCAAAGACGTCCAGCGGCCGTCCGCCGCGGCGCTCCGCACGGCGGCTTCGATGAAGCGCACGCCGTCTACGCCATCGGCGATGCCGGGCAGGGCGGCGACGTTGGCACCCGCGGCGCGCTTTTCTTTATGCGCGCGGATGAGATCAGCGGCGTCGGCATATATCTGCGCGAAGCCTTCGAGATAGCCTTCCGGGTGCCCGGCCGGGATGCGCGTGGCGGCGTTGGCGGCCGCGGACAGATGCGGGCCGCCGCGTCGCAGGATTTGCGGCGGTTCGCCGAGCCTTGCGAAGCGCAACAGATCGGGCTCCTCCTGCGACCATTCCAGCGAAGCGGCGTCGCCGTAGACCCGCAAACGCAATCCGTTGGCCGAACCGATGGCAACCTGGCTGGCCCACAACTGTCCGCGCGCTCCATTCGCCCAGCGCAACCGGATCTGCACGTCGTCATCGACCTTGCGGCCCGGCACGAAGCGCGAAAGCTCGGCGCTGACCGCATCGGCGCGCACACCGATCACGTAGCAGCTCAGATGATAGGCATGCGTAGCGATGTCGCCCAGCGCGCCGCTGGGGCCGGCGCGTTCCGGATCGCCGCGCCAGTCCGCCTGCTTGTTGCCGGAGAGATCGCGCGCCAGCCAGTCCTGCGCATATTCCGCCTGCACCACGCGGATCGCGCCCAGCGTGCCGTCAGCCACCATGGCGCGCGCATGCCGCACCATCGCGTAGCCGCTGTAATTGTGCGTGAGCACGAAGGGCAAGCTTGTACGCTTCACTGCGTCCGCCAGATCGAGCGCGTCGGCGAGATTTGTCGTCAGCGGCTTGTCGCAGATCACGGCGATGCCGGCATCGAGAAACGCGCGCGCCGGCGCATGGTGCATGTTGTTCGGCGTTACGATGGCAACCGCGTCAACGCAATCGGGCCGCGCGGCTTCGGCTCTCGCCATGTCTTTCCAGTCGCCATAGCAACGGTCTTCGACGAGGCCCAGCGACTGGCCGAATGCACGCGAGCGGGCGGCGTCGCTGCTGAACGCGCCGGCAACCAGCGACCACTTGTCGTCGATGCGCGCGGCCATGCGGTGAACGGCGCCGATGAATGCGCCGTCACCGCCGCCGATCATGCCGAGCTTGAGGCGGCGATCAGCGGTCAATGCCGAGCATCCTGCGGTTGGCGGCGGCGTCGGTGCCGGTCGCCACGAAATCGTCGAAGCTCTTTCCGGTCACGCTGATGATGTGATCGCGGATGAAGGGAGCACCTTCGCGCGCACCGTCTTCGGCGTTCTTGAGCGCGCATTCCCATTCCAGAACCGCCCAGCCCTTGTAGCCGTACTGTGCGAACTTGGAAAAAATCGCCTTGAAGTCCACTTGTCCGTCGCCGAGCGAACGGAAACGCCCGGCGCGCTCCTTCCATGGCTGATAGCCGCTATAGACGCCCTGGCGTCCGCTGGGGCGGAACTCCGCGTCCTTGACGTGAAACATCTTGATGCGGTCGTGGTAGAGGTCGATGTATTCCAGATAGTCGAGCTGCTGCAGGACGAAGTGGCTGGGATCGTAGAGCAGGCAGGCGCGCTTGTGATGATCCACGCGGTCCCAGAACATCTCCACGGTCGCGCCGTCAAAAAGATCCTCGCTGGGATGCACCTCGTAGCAGAGATCCACGCCGGCATCGTCGAAGGCATCGAGGATGGGGCGCCAGCGCCGCGCAAGCTCGTCGAAGGCTTCTTCCACCAGCCCCGCCGGCCGCTGCGGATAAGGATAAAAGTAGGGCCACGCGAGCGCGCCGGAAAACGTCACATGCACCGGCAAGCCAAGCCGCTTTGAGGCTTTCGCGCCCATCAGCACCTGGTCGACCGCCCATGCCTGCCGCGCCTTGGGATTGCCGCGCACAGCCTTGGGCACGCCGCCATCGAACATTTCGTCATAGGCCGGATGAACCGCGACAAGCTGGCCCTGCATGTGGGTGGAGAGTTCGGAAACCTCCAGGCCGGCATCCGCCAGCGTTCCGCTGACCTCGTCGCAATAAGCATCGCTTTCGGATGCGAGCTTGAGGTCGAACAGACGCTTGTCCCAGGTGGGGATCTGAACGCCCTTGTAGCCCAGGCCGGCAGCCCAGTGCGCGATCGCCTTCAGACTGTTGAACGGCGCCTCGTCGGCAGCGAATTGCGCGAGAAAGATGGCCGGTCCCTTCATGCTTCCTCCATGCTGGGCCGAAGGCCCATTCCTACACTCCAGAGCCTATCATGTGCCATCGAGCATGATGGACAAAGGGCCTGTCCCGG
>DATIVW010000109.1:0-8118 GCA_035465595.1 Rhizomicrobium sp.
CTGCTATTTTCTCGCGCAATTTGGCGGAATTTCGATATGCGGCGAATCGTTACAGCCATTGGACTTTCCACAATGAATCCGCCTTTGCTGTGGCAGCGCTTTTCAAAAACTTGTGAGAATACAGAGTATTCCTAGCGAACCCGCATTCCGCGGGCCCGCCAAATTGACGGCAAATCGCTTCAGCTTTAGCGTTTGAAGAGGCGCGAGGTTCCCGAAAGGGATTCAAGGGAACGCGGTTTGAGACCGCGGCTGCCCCCGCAACTGTGACCGGCGAGCGGTCGTCCAACATGCCACTAGGGCGGTAACGCCTTGGGAAGGCGGGCGAAAGCGACAGAGCCGGAAGCCAGGAGACCTGCCTCGCACCGTCGTCCTGTTTCCGGTCGGGGATGGCCGGGGACTGCGGGGGAAACCGTCGCGGCGACATGTTGGAGTCGTCGCTGCGGGGTTCGTCTTGCCTAGAAATTGCCCACATTCGGATCCCGCGTCCCGGCTCCTGGAAACCGAACCAGGAGAAAATCATGCGCAGCCAGTCCCTAGTTGCTTTGACGGCATTTCTTTTCACGAGCACATCGCTTCCCGCAGCGGCGGATGACATCGAGACCGTCGTCGTGTCGGCGACGCGCACCGAACAGCCGCAGGCCAGGACCGGCGAATCGGTTTCGGTTCTCGATGCGGCGACGCTGCGCACCCTGCAGACGGTGAGCCTGACCGACGCGCTGCGGCTTGTGCCGGGCGTCGTCATAAGCCAGTCGGGCGACATCGGACAGCCGGCAACGGCGAGCATCCGCGGCGCGGAAACAGGCCAGACGCTTGTCCTGATCGACGGCGTGCGAATCAGCGACCCCAGCGGGACCGACGACGGCGCGATCCTGGCCGATGTGCTGGTCAACAACACCGATCGCGTGGAAATCCTGCGCGGACCACAGTCGGCGCTCTACGGCAGCGACGCCATCGGCGGCGTGATCGACATTCTATCGATGCGCGGCGGCGAAACTCCGTTCGCTTTGACCGCCAGCGCCGAAGGCGGTTCGCTCGACACCTATCACCTCAACGCCGCGGCGAACGGAACGGCCGGCGCCGTGGAATATGGCGCGGCCGCGAACTTCCTCCATACCAACGGGATCTCCGCCGCCGACCGGCGCAATGGCAATCGGGAGACCGACGGCTACGGCAATTTCGGCGCGACCGCGAACACGCGCATTCATGTGAGCGACGCGATGAGCATGGATCTGCGCGGCTATTACACCAACGCGCGCGATGATTTCGACGACAATTCCGGCTTCTCGCCACCCTTCCCGCCTGCCGATTCCTTCGCCTACAACAGGAACCGGCTCCTTGCGGGTTATGCCGGG
The DNA here is from genome assembly GCA_035465595.1 of Rhizomicrobium sp. Classification (GTDB taxonomy): domain Bacteria; phylum Pseudomonadota; class Alphaproteobacteria; order Micropepsales; family Micropepsaceae; genus Rhizomicrobium. Next base: position 1,353 of record DATIVW010000109.1, read on the forward strand.
CTGAATTTTGATCTGTTCAACGGCGTGTTGCACAATCGCATTTCCGCGACGGCAACAAACAGCAATCGCAGTTTCTTCAATTCGTTCTTCGACCTGATCCCTGGCCAGAGGGACTCGGAGAACAAGGGTGCTTCCACCCGCTTCGAGTACCAGGGCACGGCGGACATTTCGCCGAACGACCAGCTTGTCTTCGGCGCGGAAGACGAGCGTACGCGCTTCTCGAGCGTGGGGACGTTCAACAACGATCGCGGTCACGGCAACATCTACAGCTTCTACGGCCAGTATCAGAAGACGCTGTTCAACACCGTCACGCTGACCGCCGGCGTGCGTTACGACCGCCACGACCAGTTCGGGTCGCACACCTCGCTGAAATTCGCCGCCGCATGGCAGCCCGCCGACGGCACCGTGGTGCACGCCAATTACGGCGACGGCTTCAAGGCGCCATCACTTTACGAATTGTTCTCGCAATTCGGCACGCCGGGACTGAAACCCGAAACGGCGCGTGGGTGGGAAGCAGGTGCGGAGCAGGCCTTCTTCAGCAAGACGATGCATGCCTCGATCACCTATTTCTCCCGCAACACGCGCAACCTGATCGATTTCCAGAGCTGCTTCGTTGCGACGCCGCCGGCGCAATGCGCGGTGCAGCCCTTCGGATTCTACTTCAACATCGACAGCACGCGCGTGACCGGCATTGAAGCCGAGGTTGCCGGCAACATCACCGATGCGCTGAACGTTTCGCTGGACTACACGAACATGGATGCGAAGGACCGCATGACCGGCCTTGCGCTCAACCGCCGCCCGCGCAATACCGCGAGCGCCGTCGTGAACTGGTCGCAGGCGGATTGGGGCGTGGGCGCGAGCCTGTCTTATGTGGGCCGCCAGGTCGACCAGTACGACACCTCGACCGTTCCTCCGACGCCGTTCATCAACGCCGGTCACACGACGGTGACCCTGCTGGGTCACTACGACTTCGAACAGTGGAGCATATATGGCCGCATCGAGAACCTGTTCGCGGAGCATTATGAACCCGTGCTCGGCTACGGCGCGCCGGGACGCACCTATTTCGCAGGTATCCGTTTCACCGAATAAGGCGATGGCACGCCGATGGCGCTAGCTAGCTTGCCAGCGCTATCGGCCACGCCGCGTTGCGCACCTTGCGATAGATGCCGCGCACGGACGCATCGTCGGGCACGAAGGCCGTGCTGGCACCTTCCATCGTCTCCGAAGCACCGAGGGCCAGATAGCCGTCGGCCGCGAGCACATCGGAAAGCCCTTGCAGGCAGGCCCGCTTGGCCAGCGGCTCGAAATAGAGAAACGCGTTGCGGCAGAAGACGACGTCTATCTCCCCGAGCCAGCCATAGGAATCGAGAAGATTGAAACGGCGGAAATTCACCATGCGCCGGATGCGCTCGGCGATGCGCCAATGATCGCCGTCTTGCGCGAAGTAGCGCACCAGCGTTTGCGCGGGCAAGCCGCGCTGCACTTCATATTGCGAATAGCGCCCCTCGGCGGCGCGCGCGATGGCCGTGCCGCTGATGTCCGTCGCGATCAGTTCGATGCGCCAGTCCTTTGCGATCTTGGCCTCGTCCAGGATCATCGCCAGAGAATAGGGTTCCTGCCCGGTGGAGGCCGCCGCGCACCAGATGCGCAGGCGGCGGCTGGCGGCGCGCGCGGACAGAAGCGACGGAAGGATCACGCCGCGGAAATGCTCGAAACAGGACTTGTCGCGGAAGAAGGACGATTCGTTGATCATCATCGCATCGGTCACCGCGGTTGCGAGATCTTCCGGCGCGTCGCGCAGCTCGGCGAGCAACTCGTCGGTCTTGCGGAAGCCATAGCGCCGCGCGACCGGCGCAAGCCGGCTCTTGGCCAGCTGCGTTTTCGTCGGCGCGAGATGAAATCCGGCGCGGCGTTTCAGAAGATCGGCGAGGACGGTGAAATCGGCGGCGTTCAAGCGGTCATCCTTACATCAGGCCCGCGTGCGAGAATTTCTCCCGCAGCGAGTCGCGATCAAACGGTTTGAGTACGAATTCATCGGCCCCCGCGCTCAGCGCTTCGGTGATGTGGCCGATATCGTGCTCGGTCATGGTCGCGATGATGAGGGGCTGCTTTTCGCTGCGGCCCCGGCGAAGCGCGCGCACCAGTTCTATTCCACCGGCATTGGCAAGATTGACCAGCACCACGTCGGGCATCTGCACGCGGCACGCTTCGAGCGCGCTCATGCTCTCAGCCGCTTCCTCGGCATAGAACTTCATCTCCTCGAGGAGATGGCAGACAACCTTCCGGATCACCCGGCTTTCGTCCACGACGAGGCAATGCTTCACCGCGCGGCCTTCCGTGCTGAACCCTGCCGGATTTTAGGGCGCAACGGTAAATTGAACTTGAAGGAAGCCCGGCATCTCTTAACTAACCGGCAACGAGTTCGACCACGCCTTCGCGCGCCGACAGCGTCAGGCCGGCATTCACGCCGCGCGCCAGCTTGTGGGTCAGGAGGGCCTGGATCGAGCGGCCATCGAGCGCGGCGCAAGGCTCGCCCAGCGCGGCCTTTTCGACCTCTTCAAGCAACCGTGCATTGGTGCCGGTGGCGCGCACGGTGAACCCCGGCACGCCCGGATCGGCGGAGGTTTCGACCTTCACCTGCCCGCCGCGCGGCAGGCTGTCCACCGCAAGCAAGGTCGCGTTCATCAGGAGCTTGGCCCAGTCCTTCGGCCAGTTGAGCGGCGCGGCCTGCCATTCGATTTCGACCTTGCCGCCGTTCACAAGGCCTTTGACGACGCGGCCGACTTCATTGAGATCCAGTTCCGCACCGGCGGATCCGGCGGCGCCGAATGCAACGCGGGCGAACTGAAGCCGCGCAGCGGCCTGCTCGGCGCTGGACGCGACCAGCTTGAGTGCATCGGCGCGCATGGCGGCATCGCGTTCGTCTTCCAGCACTTCCAGGCCGTTGACCACCGCGCCGACGGGGCTCACAAGGTCATGACAGACGCGGCTTACCAGCATGGCAGCGAATTCCAGATCGTTCATAAGCGGGCGCTCCCGGACGGCTTGGACAGCGATGGTTTGTATTCGGTAACCTTCTTAGACCGCTGTTAAGGAATGATTAAGATGGCTGCAACCGCCGAGCCCTCCTCTATTGCCTGCGCGCTGGCCGATATCGCGGCCCGGGCCGGCGAAATCGTGATGCGCCATTACGCAGCGGAATCCATCGCGACCCGCAAGAAGGAGGATTTCTCCCCCGTCACGGCCGCGGACGAGGAAGCCGAGACCTTCATCCTGGCAGAGCTTTCAAAGCTGACCCCGGACGTGGCGGTGATCGCGGAGGAACAGGTTGCTTCCGGGCACGTCCAGAAGATCGGCGCGCGCTTCTTCCTTGTCGATCCCCTGGACGGGACCAAGGAATTCATCAACCGCAACGGCGAGTTCACCGTGAACATCGCGGAAATCATCGACGGCAAGCCGGTGCGCGGCGTCGTCTACGCGCCGGCCAAGGGGCGGCTATGGCTGGGCGAAACGCCCGGCGGCGCGTGGGAAGTGCCGATGCCGCCGGGGGCGAAGTTCAAATGCGAAGCCTCTCACGCGATCCATGTGCGCAGGGCGTCGGCCGACGGCATGGTCGCCGTTGCCAGCCGCAGCCACCGCGATTCCAAGACCGAGGAATATCTCGAGCACTACAAGATCAGGGATTTCATCAGCGCCGGATCGTCTCTGAAGTTCTGCCTCGTCGCGGCGGGGGAAGCTGACATCTATCCGCGCCATGGCCGCACGATGGAATGGGATACCGCGGCGGGGCACGCAGTGCTCATGGCGGCGGGCGGCAGCGTGACGCGCATCGACGGCTCTCCGTTCATCTACGGCAAGAGCGGCGAGGATTTCGCAAACCCGTTCTTCGTCGCGCGCGGCGCCTGATCACTGGTCGTAGTTGTGGCGGCTGGAATAGAAGACCAGCGCCATCAGTCCTCCGCCGACGCCGATGGTGAAGATCACGCCCAGCGCCATGAACAGCCAGCCGAGCGGCGAAATGCCGACGCCGCTCATCGCGTTCCACGCGCGCACGGCATAAGCGACAGCGGCAATCAGAAATCCCAGCAGGACAATGATGGCGAACCAGCCACCGGGGCCGAGGTTGCGGGATGGTGTGTCGTCGGTCATGACGCGACTATAACGCGCCAGACGCCGAAGCGTTACACCGCCTTCACGATCAACATCGCGCCATCCGCGCCCGTGACGATGACGGTATCGCCCTTGTGCGGGCTGGAACCGTCACTGGTGCGCGCGTTCCACCGGCTGTCATCCACGCGCACCGAGCCGCGCCCGCCGTGGAAATCGTCCAGCGCCAGAACATGGCGGCCCCGGTATTGCGCGCTGCGTTCGTTGAGGTCGTGATGGCCAGCGCGTTCGGCGCGGCCAAGCTTCGAACGCTTCCAAAGCACGGTGGCGATGACGGCGATGACGGCGAACAGGAAGACCGCCAGCCGGCCGTCGAGCGAGGGCACGATGAATTTCAGAACGCCCACGAGAAGCGCGGCGATTCCGGGCCACAGCAGATATTGCGTCGTGCTGGCGATCTCCAGGGCGAGCAGCAGCGCACCCAGCGCCCACCAGTGCCAGGCGGGCTGATTGTTGAGAAATTCGGTCAGCGCCTGCATGGCGTCACGTCCCTGCCGGCCGTCCCGGCCCCGCCGGCGGCGGCGTTGTGCCCGCCGGAGGGACGGAACCGGAGCGCGGCCGCACGATCTGTGTGCCCGCCTGCGTTACCTGTTGTGCGATGGCTTCCTTCGTGAGCTCGGCAATGCCGGCGATGGAGCCGAGAAGACCGGCCGACTCCATCGGCAGTATGACGAATTTCTGGTTCGGGCCGTTCGCGAGCTGGCCGAAGGCTTCGACATATTTCTGGCCGAGGAAGTAGTTGAGGGCATTGGTGCTGCCTGATTCCACCGCATCGGAAACAAGCTGCGTTGCCTTGGCTTCGGCGGCGGCGAGACGTTCGCGCGCTTCGGCATCGCGGAACGCCGCTTCCTTGCGGCCTTCGGCCTGCAGGATCGCCGATTGTTTGGCGCCTTCCGCGCGCAGGATTGCGCCCTGCTTCTCGCCGTCGGCCTGCGTGACTTCGGCGCGACGATAGCGTTCCGCTTTCATCTGCCGCGCCATAGCTTCGGTGATGTCGGACGGCGGGGACAGATCCTTAATCTCGATACGCGTGACCTTCACACCCCAGGGGCCGGTGGCGTTGTCCACCACGGCCAGCAGGCGCTGGTTGATCTCGTCGCGCTTCGACAGCACTTCGTCGAGATCCAGCGCGCCGATGACCGTGCGCGCGTTGGTGAGGCAGAGATTGGTGATGGCCGCCTGCAGATTTGCGACCTCATAGGCCGCCTTCGCGGTGTCGATCACCTGATAGAACGCGATGGCATCGGAGGTGACGGTGGCGTTGTCGCGCGTGATCACGACCTGGCTGGGCACCGGCAAGACTTCTTCCATGACGGAGAGCTTGCGGCCGATACGGTCGAAATAGGGAATGATGAGATTGAGGCCCGGCTTGAGGACGCGGGTGAAGCGGCCGAAGCGCTCGACGGTCCATTCGCGCCCCTGCGGTACCGATTTCACGCCGGCGAAGATCGTGATCAGCGCCAGAAAAAGAACAGCCAAGACGAACAGCGTTGCACCGTCCATGCACGTCTCCCCAAGTCCCCGCGCGAATCTGGCGCGAGGCGAATCTGTGCTGGATAAATGGGGAAGCCAAGCCGAACGGAAAAGGCCTTGTGGAACGATTGTTCCGCCTTGGAATTGTCACGAAGGGCGTTGACCATCGAAATCAGCCGATTTGCCCGCCATTTCCTGGAGAACGCCATGATCCTGCAGCGATTTTTCCCCGTCCTGTTCGCGGCCCTCGTAAGTCTTGCAGCGATCGCCCCCGCCGGCGCGCAGGACGACCAGCCGCCACCGCGCGCCGAGGGACACCAGGGCGAGAGCTTCACCCAGAACGAGATCGTGCAGGCGGGCGCCAATTTCTTCGGCACCACCACCGAGGCGATGGCCAAGGGCGTGCAGAAGATCTTTTCCGACTACGGCCTGCCCGACGCCTACATCACCGGCGACGAGGGCTCCGGTGCGATCGTCGTCGGTCTTCGCTACGGCCAGGGCTGGCTGATCCGCAAGGGCGCCGATCCGATGCGCGTCTATTGGCAGGGGCCCAGCGTCGGCTGGGACTTCGGCGGCAACGCATCGAAGATGTTCGTGCTGGTCTACAACCTGCGTGATCCCGACCGGCTCTTCCAGAAATTCCCCGGCGTGGACGGCAGCTTCTACCTCGTCGCCGGGCTGGGCGTGAACTACATGCGCGCCAACGGCATCACGCTGGCGCCGATGCGTACCGGCGTGGGCCTGCGCGCCGGCGTGAACGCCGGCTACGTCACCTTCACGCGCGAGAAGTCCTACAACCCGTTCTGATCGGTCAGGTCGCGGTGACCTCTTCGCTGCGCGTGCCGGCGGGCGCGGGCAGATAGAGCAGAAGCGCGGCGGCGACATAGGTGGACGAGAACGTTCCCACCAGGATGCCGAACAGGATCGCGCCGGAGAAATCGCGCAGGGCGGGCCCGCCGAACAAGGCAAGCGGCACCATGGTGAGAGCGGTCGCCACCGAGACGAGCGTGGTGCGTGTCGCGATCTGGTTGGTCGAAAGATTGATCAGTTCGGGCAGCGCCATCCGCTTGTACTTGCGACGGTTCTCGCGGATGCGGTCGAACACCACGACGGTGTCGTTGATCGA
>DATIVW010000110.1:0-14384 GCA_035465595.1 Rhizomicrobium sp.
AGAGACGGCCGCAGACCTTTCCTTTTTCGCGCGGGCGTTGGAACGTGCGATCCGCGCATGGCTCGATCTGCCGAAACTCTGAAATCCGAATGGCTGGCGTCGCTCGCGCATGAACGCCGCGCCAGCGCGCACACCTTGCGCGCCTATGGCGATGACGTAACGCGCTTTCTCGAACTTCTGGTCACCCATGTCGGCGGCGCGATCGACGAGCGCAAGCTGGACAAGATCGCGCCTGCCGATATCCGCGCCTTCATCACGGATAGGCGCAATGATGGACTGGGCAATCGCTCGGTACGCCGCACGCTGGCGTCCATTCGCAGCTTCTTCCGCCATCTGGCACGCGAGGAGGTGATCGACAATCCTGCCGCCAAAAGCATCCGTTCTCCGCGCATTGCCCGTTCGCTTCCGCGTCCCTTGAGCGAAGTGGACGCCGCGCGCACCCTGGCCGAAGCCGGCGAGAACGACATCGAATGGATCGGCGCGCGGGATGTGGCTTTGCTCACACTGCTCTATGGCGCCGGGCTTCGTATCTCCGAAGCGTTGAGCCTGCGTATCGGTGATGTGCCGCTGGGCGAGGCGATGGTGATCTTTGGCAAGGGCCGCAAGGAACGTGTCGTGCCGCTTTTGCCGGTCATCCGCGAAGCGATTGCGACCTATGCTGCGCTGATTCCCGTAAAGCTCTCACCGAAGGATGCGCTGTTCCGCTCGCGCCGCGGCAAGGCGATGAGTGCGCGCGAGGCGCAGGCCCTGATGCAGAACTTGCGCGGCCGCCTGGGATTATCCGAACGCGCGACGCCCCATGCGCTGCGCCATTCCTTCGCGACCCATCTGCTGCAGAACGGCGGCGATCTCAGGACCGTGCAGGAACTGCTCGGCCACGCCTCGCTCTCCACCACGCAGGCCTATACCGAGATCGATGCGAAGAAGCTGATGGACGTATACGAAAAGGCCCATCCGAAGGGGCGTGCGCGCAAGAACGCGGCCTGACTACATCCCCGGCAGTTTGAGCAGCCGCGCCTTTGCGCTCGCCTTCAGCACCGCCCATATCTCGCGCCGCGCCAGCTTGGCCTTTTCGTCGTCGCGGGATTCCAGATAAGTCTGCGTCTCGATCAGCAGCTTCTTCAGTTCCGCATTCGAGTAGTTGAGATCGGAAATCTTCAGCGACGCATCGCGCTCGCCCATTACGGCGCCGAGTTTCACGCGAAGCCGCACGTCATCGACGGCGGCCTCGAGCTCGGCCAAGAGATTTCGCAACTCGCGATTCTCGCTGGCGCGCAGCTCCGCGCCATTCTCATATTCCTGCGCGCAGAAGTTCAGCATCATGCCGATGAGGCCGGCGGAGTTCTGCGTGTAGCCGGGCGGGAGCTCGGGCGCGATCTGCATCATCAGCTGCATCGCGGTGGTTTCGAGGATCTTGTCGATTTCCGGTTTCATGCGCCCACCGCGCTCAACCGGTCGGCCAGCACCTTGTTGTGGAACGACGTGCAGTACCAGCCGGAGAAAAGATTGACGGGATCGGTGTTGCGCCCGTCGCCATACTCGCGCGCTGCCGAGATCCAGATCGCAAGGCCCTTGAGGCTTGCGAAGATCTCCCACCAGAACAATGCGCGCGGTTCAGCTTTCAATCCGCTCGCCTGTTCCCAGAACGCGATGGCGTGTTCGCGCGACACGGTGCCCGCCGGCCGTGCAGGATCGTGATGGCTCCAGAGCGGATCGAGTGCCCAGCCCAGATCCTCCAGCGGATCGCCCAGATGCGTCATCTCCCAGTCCAGGATCGCGCGGATATTGCCTTCCGCGTCATAGAGGAAATTGCCGGTGCGGTAGTCACCATGCACCACAGATACTTTCTGCGCCGGCGGTGGCGGGTTGCGCTTCAGCCAGCGGATCGCGGCGCGCGCGATGGGCTGCGGTTCGCGTTCGTCTTCGTCGATCTCGCGCTCCCAGCGCGCCACTTCATGCTTCCATGACTCTGTGCGCGCGCCTTCGAGGTCGCCGAGCCCGATCCTGTCCGGATCGGCTTTGGCGATCTTGCCCATCACGGTGAAGAACTGATGGCCGATTTTCGGCGCCAGCGCGCCGTAAGGGTCGGGCTGCAGGATGGATGCGACCGAACAGTTCTGCACTTCCTCCATGATGAAGAAGGGCCGATCCAGTGCCTCGCCGCCCAGCTCCAGCACGATCGGTTCGGGCACCGGCAGGCCCAGCTTGTGGAACGCTTGATAGGCGCGGAATTCGGCGGAGCGCTCGGTGTCGATCAGGCTCGCGGGCGGATCGCGGCGCAGGATGAGGCGGCGGTCATAGGCGCGGCCGTCTCGGTAATAGCGTGCGGCGAAGCGATAGGTCTCGCGGCTCGCGCCGCCGGAAATGCGCGAAAGCCCGTCCACTTCCACGGCCGGGATGCCGAGCGTCTTTGCCATGTAGGCTGCAAGGCGCGGTGAAATGTCGTCGTTCATCGTTTGCTCAGGGCGCGGTGTCGAAGATTTCCTTGAAGCCGGAAGGCGCGTGCGGGCCGATGACGAGCTGTTCCAGCACGCCCATGCCCTCGCGCTTGACGCCGTTCGGTCCCTCCAGCGTCGCGGACGAGATCGCCTGGACATGCAGGAAGCGCGGGTCGTTCTCGTTCACGCTCGCGGTTTCATATTCGTCGTAGCCGACGGCGTTCTCGCCCTTGAAATGACCGTGGCCCCATTCCGGATGCGTGTAGCCGATACCCGACATGTAGAAATTGTATTTGGGCGTCAGCGTCGCGCGCCAGGCATTGCCTTCCGGGTCCGTGACGTTGATCGTCGCGCCTTTCGCATGGCGCGTGCCGGATTTGAAATCGATCTTCGATCCGGCTTTTTCCATGTGCACCGCGTCGCGCTCGCCGGTCTCGCCGATCACCGAGGCTTCGTTCCACGGCTTGCCACTGGCTTCGGCATTGTTGTGGTAGAGCATGAAACGGTCTTCGAAATTGAGCGGCGCCCAGATCCAGTAGAATTGCGGCAGCCGCGGCGGCGCCGCCTGTTGCGGACTTTGCGTGCCTACCGGGCGAATGCCCCAGGAGCGGTCGCGCGTGCCGAGCCATTTGCTGTTCACGGCGATGCGCTTGCCCTTGATCGAGATCCAACCCTCGTAAGTGCCGTTCTGCGTCAGGCGCGTATAGTCCATGAAGGTCGAAGGCCCAATGCGATAGGTGAAGCGCGGTTCCTCCACCGGTCTGGCGCGCGCGTTGAACGTCAGGTCCGCCTCGATGCCATGCTCGTTGGCCGACACACGCACGCGCAATTTTTTCAACGGCTCGATGATTTCTACGCTGATGGGGCCGACCGTCGTGTCCAGGCGCTCCATGTGCATGATCTTGGAGGCGCGCAGGTTGCGCTGCACGCCGCCGTCGATCACCGAGAACGCGGCATCCATGATGTTGAGATGCGGATAGACGCCCAGCGCGCAGGCAAAGAAGGTGCTGCCATCCGGCGCATAGCCGTTGAAGAAATAGCGGTCATAGAAGTTGCGATCGGTGCCCGCCGTCGCAATCGGCTCCGGCAACTGGTGCACCGGATAGTCGTCGGCCTTCGTGAGCATGCGCGTTTCCGGTTGTTGTTCTTATGTTTTCAAGCATGACGCAGGCCGCCACGCCCAAGCAACCGTGACGCGGCGTCAATGCTATGCGGTAAAGTCGATCTCGTCGTCGTCGCGCAGCGAAATGCGCCGCTTGCGCGCCTCGTTGGCGAACTGGATCACGCTCACCGGAATGGTCGCGAAATAAATGATCAGCACGGTTGCCAGCGTGGCCCAGGGATAGATGATGGCGGAGCCCAGAACCGGCACCGACAGCACCGCCAGCGCCATGCGCCGGTTCTTCGGGATATGCAGCCGCTTCAGCGAGAAGGTCGGCACGCGGCTCACCATCATGATCGAGACGAGCGCGATCATCACCGCCGTCACCATCGGATTGCGGAATTCCGGATTGGAGAACTGGAAGGTGAACTGCATGGGCAGAAGGATGAGGCAGGCGGCGATGGGTGTCGGCATGCCGGTGAAATGCTTGGCCGGCGGCGCGTCCACGTCGACGCTTTCCACGTTGAAGCGCGCCAGGCGGATGGCGCAGCACATCGCATAGATCAGCGCCATCACCCATCCGGCGCCGCCAGCATGCGTCAGCGTCCACATGTAGATGACGATCGACGGCGCGATGCCGAAGCTGACGAGGTCGGCAAGGCTGTCGAGTTGCGCGCCGAATTCCGAACCCGCGCCGATCAGCCGCGCGATCCACCCGTCCATCGTGTCCAGGATGGCGGCAAGCACGATCACCGCGACCGCGCCTTTCCAGTTGCCGTACATCGCGAAGGGAATGGCTGTCGCGCCAGAGCACAGGGCCGCGAGCGTGATCGCACTGGGGATGTGCCGCGTGACCGGCACGGTTTCGCTGAGCTGGGCCACCCGCGCCATGTCGGGCTTGGGCACCTTGGGCAGCTTGGCCATCAGCTTTGGTACGACGCGAGGATTGTCTCCCCCGCGTGCACGCTCTGCCCAGCCTTCGCCGTCACGCTGACGGCGCCCGGCAAATAGACGTCGACCCTGCTGCCGAAACGGATGATTCCAAAACGAGCGCCCCGGCATAGTTGCTGTCCTTCGCTTGTCTCGCTCACGATCCTGCGCGCCACCAGGCCGGCGATCTGGACCACGGCGATATCTTTTTCAGCCACCCCGCCTGCCGCGGTCACCCGCAGCCGCATCGACATGCGCTCATTGTCCGTGCTCGCCTTGTCGAACGAGGCATTGAAGAATTTGCCCGGCCGATATGCAAGCTTTGTCACCGTTCCGTCGCAGGGCGAACGGTTCACATGCACATTGAAAACATTCATGAAAACCGAAAGCCGGGTCACAGGATCGGCGCCCATCTCCAGTTCCGCCGGCGGAATGGCTTGGGCCACGGGAAGCAGGATTCCGTCCGCCGGGCAGATGACGAGGCCGGCGCCGGCCGGGGCCGTCCGTTCCGGGTCCCGGAAGAAGGCCGCCACCCAGAGGGTCACCGGGAGCAGCACCCACCCCGCCCAGGGGGCGAGCAGCCAGGCCAGCAGATTGGCGACGGCGGCAAAGGCAATGAACGGCCAGCCTTCGCGGTGGATGGGGATGCGCAAGAAGCCCTGTCCTTGGGTGGGGTTAAGCGGCGGGCCTCATAAGCCCTTGCGGCCAAATGCGCAAATCCGCCCAAAGAGCGATGTCCGGAAAGGCTAATCGGTTGCGCGGAAAACGGGCCGTGCTATACCCCGCCGCCTTGTCGCAATTCCCGGGCGGAATTGCAGCCGAGGGCCGCTTTAGCTCAGTTGGTAGAGCACATCATTCGTAATGATGGGGTCGCGTGTTCGAGTCACGCAAGCGGCACCATCCTGCGCTGCGGAGCAGCGAAGGATGGTGTCTCCGAAGCCTTGGCGAAGGGGGACTGCGTGAGCCCCGCAGCTTCGAATGGCGAGCCAGCCTTCGCGTCGAGCTTCCTATTTCACCACCCTCGGTCGTCCCCGCGCACCGTAATCGCACTCCAGCGATGCGCGATCCCATTTGCCGAGATCGGCGGCGGCTTCGTAGGTGCTTTGCAGGAAGTCGAGCAGCGTCTGCTTCGGATCGGCGCTGGTGCGCACAGCGTCGTAAGGCAGGATGAATTCCCCAAGCTCCTTGTGGAAGTACGCGGCCTCCGGTTTCACGTTCGCCGCCGCGAAACCTTCCGGCGCGGGATAGGCGTAAGAATAGAACGCGGGATAATCGACACCGCTGCCGCCCGGCCAGAACCCGGCGCTCGATTCTTCGTGCGAATAGGCTTCGCGCGTCACCGCGTCGGAAAGATTGGGAATGCCGCCGGGATGCAGCGGCGCGCGGCGGCCCGAATAGCGCGTCAGCGCCAGATCGAAACTGCCCCAGAAGAATTGCACCGGGCTCGCTTTGCCGAGATATGAGGTGCGGAAATACTGGAACACTTCGTTCGCGCGCAGCAGCACGCGCCAGTGCCGGTTGGCATATTCGGGATCGTAGGAAGTGTGCGCGGTGTCTTCCGCGAACGGAATCGGGCTCAGCACCTCGTTCGGCTTCGCTTCTATCGTGACGCCGATCCCCATCGCGGATAGTGCCTGCCTGTATTCGGAATAGAATTTCGCCACGCTGATCGGCCGCAACGCGATGTGCTGCGTTGTTCCCCTGGCCGTCCGAAGCCGCAGCACATGGTCGATGAAATCAAATTCCATCTGCAGGTCGTTGCCGTCGTTCGGAATGAGCGGCGTGATAAGCCCGCGCGCGGTGACGCGGAACGTCACGTGCCAGGAATGGTTGAGCCACGGCGTCATCGCCAGCCGTGTCTTGCCGACGATCTGCGTCCAAAGGTGCAGGGTCTCGTAGGTCTTCACCCATGCCGGGTAAGGAAGTTCGGGCCACAAATCCGCCATGGGAGCCTCGCAGAACAATGGACAAGCCTAGGCCGGGTCGCGTGCGCGCGCCACACTGGGTGGGGGAGGGACACCAATTGCAAAACTCCATCGTCGATCGCCGAAGCGTTCTGAAAACCTCGCTCGCACTCAGCGGCCTCGCTGGCCTTGAAGCCTGCACGGGCATCGCGCCGCCGCTTGTCGACGCTTACCGACCCGTCATCGCGCCGGTTCGCGCGCGCAGCGACCGCATCTTCGACATCTCGGTGTGTCTGCGCCCGTTCCGCGCGGCGGGACCGCGGCTCGATACCGAAACCATCGGCCGCACGCTGATCGTCCACAATTACGGCCATGGCGGCAGCGGCTGGTCCCTGTCCTGGGGCTCCGGCACCATCGCGGTGAAGAAGGCGATGATGAACTCTCCGGGCGAGATTGCCGTCATCGGATGCGGCGCGCTGGGGCTCACCTCCGCGATCCTGGCGCAGAAGGCGGGCGCGAAGGTCACCATCTATGCGCGCGAGCAATTGCCGCAGACGCGTTCGGCGCGTGCTACCGGAAGCTGGACACCGGATTCGCGCATCGCTCTTGCCGACAAGGTCTCGCCGGATTTTCCGGCATTGTGGGAAGAGATGGCGCGCACATCGTTCCGGACGTTCCGCTCCTATCTCGGCTTGCCGGGCGAACCTGTCGAATGGATCGACCGTTATGTCGTAACCGACAACGATCCCGGCGACCATCGTATCGAGATGAACGGCCCAGGCGCGCTGCCCTTCGCGGAATATTACGACCGCATCGCCGATCTCACGCCGCATCGCCAGATGCTGCCGCCGGGGTCCACGTCCTTCGGCAAGCGCTTCGTCAGCCGCAACGAAACGCTGATGTTCAATATCGCGGACTACGGCCACACTCTGATGACCGACTTCCTGCTCGCCGGCGGAAGGCTCGAGATGCGCGAATTCCACGCGCCGGCCGAGTTCGGGCAATTGAAGGAAAAGGTCGTCATCAACTGCACCGGCTATGGCGCGCGCGACCTGTGGAAGGACGACTCGATTGTGCCTGTGCGTGGGCAGATCCAGTGGCTGATCCCGCAGCCCGAAGTGAAATACGGCCTGTTCTATGACGGCATCAACGTTCTGTCGCGGCGCGATGGCATTTGCGTTCAGTCGCTCGAAGGCGGCGACATGCAGGGTTATGGCGACACCAACGAAGCGCCGGACCGCGCCGAAGCGGATGCGGCGGTGAACAGGATCGCACCGCTTTTCGCAGATTTCGGCGGTACGGACTGAGGGCGGAGGAATTTGCAGGCGCCGCGATGCGCCCATAGTCTTGGGCCCATGTCGGCCGGGCGATTCACCCTTGCAGCCAGATGGGTCAGCGTTGCGGCGGGCATCGCCGCGGCGGCTTGGCTGTTGTGGGGTTTCTACATCTATCTCGCATCCGAAGCGGTGATCGAGCGGCGTTACACGCTGCCTTCGTCGCTGGTTCACGCGAGCACGGATTCAGACGCGCTGACCCTTGGCAAGCACTGGATGACCGTCGCCGGCTGCTTCGGCTGCCATGGCGACGATCTGAAGGGGCGACTCATCAAGACCAATCCATATCTCCCCATCGGGAGCGGCGATGTCGTGGCCTTCGCCGCCGCCAGCACGGACGGCGATCTGGAACGTGCCATCCGCCACGGGCTCACGCCCGATGCCAAGCCGATGTGGATCATGCCGTCCGATACCTTCGCCTACATGCGCGACAAGGATGTGGAGGATGTCATCGCCTATATCCGCGCCCAACCGCGCCGCACCGCGCCGCCGCGCGTCACGCATTTCGACTGGAAGGCGCGCAAGGCCATCGTCGCGGGATTGCTCGTTCCCAAATCGCCCAAGGCGGATGAGATCCTGAGCCCGGCCGATGAAGGCCCGCGCTACGACGGCGGGCGCTATCTGAGCTCGATTTCCTGCGCGCAATGTCATGGCGGCGACCTTGCGGGCACCGCGGTGGCACCCGATCTGAACATCGCGGCGAAATACACCCGAACGCAGTTCTTCCAGTTGCTTTATGAGGGGCGCTCGCCGCATGGCTGGCTGCCGGTGATGTCGCCCCTGGCGCGGGCGCGGTTTCGCGCCTTCCACGACTACGAAGTGAACGCGATCTACGATTACCTCATCGCGCGCAAGACGCTGGTGCCGTGGACGAAGGAACAGCGCGCCGCGTTCAACCAGAACACCGGAAAAAAGGTCCCGCCGCCCGCGCCGCGCCCCGAACCACATTAGTGATTTTTCCTTTTGCGCGGGGCCGTGCTAACTCCGCGGCGCCATGCCGATCCATCCGCTCATCAAGCTCAGGCCCAAGGAAGGCCGCCGCGTCCGCGCCGGCGCGCCGTGGGTGTTTTCGAACGAGATCGTCATGGATCCGGCTGCCAGGGCGCTGGCGCCGGGCAGCATCGTGAATGTGCAGGGTGATGACGGCGTCGTCTTCGGCACCGGCTATTTCAATCCCGCCAGCCTGATCGCGGTGCGCATCCTCGATCCGAAAGCGGACACGAAGATCGATCCGGCGTTTTTTGTCACCGCGCTGAAGCGCGCGCTGATACGCCGCGAGGCACTGTATGACGAACCCTATTACCGGCTCGTCCACGCGGAAGGAGACGGGCTGCCGGGTCTCGCCATCGATCGTTTCGGCGATCTGTGTTCGCTGCAGGTGACGACGGCCGGAATGGAAAAGCTCACGCCGGCCTTGCTCGAGGCTCTGGATGCGGTGATCGCGCCGCGAATCGTAGTGCTGCGCAACGACACGCCGTCGCGCGCGCTGGAAGGCCTGGATTCATATGTCCGCGCCACCAAAGGCGCGATGCCGGACCGCATCACGGTGCTCGAAAACGGCGTGCGTTATTTCGCCGACATCGGCGCCGGCCAGAAGACCGGCTGGTATTTCGACCAGCGCGACAATCACGCCTTCATGGCGAAGCTCGCCAAGGGCCGCACGGTGCTCGACGCCTATTGCTATGCCGGCGGCTTCGGCATCGCCGCTGCGAAAAACGGCGCGAAGACCGTCACCGGCATCGATTCCTCGCAAGGCGCGCTGGCGCTCGCCGAGGAAGCTGCGGCCGCCAACGCGGTTACGGCGAAATTCGTGAAGGCCGATGTGTTCGAGGAACTGGAACGTCTCTCCGCCGCGAACGAAAAATTCGATGTGGTGATCGCCGACCCGCCGCCCTTCGTGAAATCACGCAAGGATCTTGAGCCCGGCGCGAAGGCCTATCGCAAGCTGGCGCGGCTCGCGGCATCGGTTGTCGCGCCGAACGGGTTCCTGCTGCTCGCGTCCTGTTCCCACAACATCGCGGCGGATCGTTTCGCATTGGAATGCGCCATCGGCATAGCGCGCGCCGGCCGCCGCGGCGCGCTGATCCATCAGTCCGGCGCTGGCGCGGATCATCCGGTGCATCCCATGCTGCCGGAGACCGCCTATCTCAAGGCGCTGGTGTACGCGCTGGATTAGCGCGGCTTGCGGAAACGATAGGCGAACTGGTCGGTGTGGCCGCGGATCGACTTGTCGAACACCGTGGCCTTGTGGGTGTCGGCAGGATTGCGCAGCACGCTGCTTTCGCCGTCGAACTTGAAACCCGCGCTCGTCACCTGCGTCTTCACGATGGCCGGATCGATGCGGTGCAAGGTGTCGGTGTCGCGCATGCCCGAGCCTTGCTCGGCGACATGGTCGACGATGACGAACACGCCGCCGGGCTTGAGGCTCGCGAACACCTGCCTGTCGAACGACACCGGGTCCACCTTGCCCATGAACTTGTCGGGATAGTCGTGATAGTTCTGCGAGGTCCAGACCACGTCCGCCTTCGTCGGGATGCCGAACTGCGCCGCTGGTTGCACGATCACGCTGACGTTCTTGTATTGCGCCGTCATCGCCTTTGTCGCGGTCACGTCGTCGGCCGCCTCGTTCGCATATTCGTTCGGCCACACCGCATAGACATGGCCTTTCGGTCCCACGATCTTCGAGAAGATGCGCGTGAAATAACCGCCGCCGGGAATGAGGTCGACGACGGTATCGCCCGGCTTCACTCCCGCGAAGGTCGCAAGGTCCGCCGGATGACGCCGCGCATCCGCCTGCACGTCGGCTGTGCGGGACGGATCGGCGATGGCGCTGCGCACATAAGCCGGCGTGTCGCCGGCGAACGCCGCAAGTGAAAATGAAAGCCCGAACCCCAGAATGCCGGCAAGCAAGACGCCGCGATGCAGCATGGATTTTCCCCGTAACGTGAGCAACGCGCGCGAGCCTATCGTTCTGCCCGCATCGCGCCAGTCACAACCGCGTCAGATGCTGATCTGGGTGCCCAGCTCGATCACGCGATTGGCGGGCAGGCAGAAGAACCGCGCCGGCGAATAGGCGTTGGACGCCAGCCATGTGTACAGCGCAATGCGCCACGGGCGCAGGACCGGTCGCGATGCCGGCACCAGCATCTCGCGCCCGACGAAATAGGTCGTGCTGTCCGGATCGATGACGAGACCGTAAGGCCGCGCCAGTTCGAAGCTCTTGGGTACGTCCGGAAATTCGAAGAAGCCGTAATGCAGCTTCACGGCGAAAAAGCCTTTGCCCAGTTTCTCCACCTCCACGCGCTTGGCGGGCGCGACCACGGGCACGTCGTCCACCATGACGCTCACCAGCACCACGCGCTCGTGCAGAAGACGGTAGTGCTTGAGGCTGTGCAGCATCGGCCCGGGTGTCAGGTCCGTTCGCGGCGTAAGGAATACGGCGGTCCCTGCGATGCGCTGCGCATGCTTGTCAGCGCGTTCCAGGAAGAGCGACATCGGCATGGCACCGTCGCGCAGCCGGTCCAAGTGCAGCCTGCGTCCGACGCGCCAGGTGTCCATCACCACGAATACCCCGGCGGCAACGGCGAGAGGCAGCCAGCCGCCCTGCAGGATCTTGAGGGTGTTTGCAGACAGGAAGGCGAGGTCGATGAGGCCGAGCGTTCCGAACAAGGCGATGACGGCGGGCAGACGCCAGCGCCATTTGCGCAGCGCCACCACGGCGACGAGGAACGTCGAGATCGCCATCACGCCCGTGACGGCGATTCCGTATGCGCTTGCGAGCGCGTCGGACGATTTGAAGATCAACACGATCAGCACCACGCCGACGCTCAGCATCGCATTGATGCGCGGCACGTAGATCTGTCCCTGCTCGGTGGCGGAGGTATGCCGCACTTCCATGCGCGGCAATTGACCGAGCTGCACCGCCTGCTGCGTGATCGAGAACACGCCGGAGATCACGGCCTGCGAGGCGATGATCGTGGCC
Source organism: Rhizomicrobium sp. (assembly GCA_035465595.1). GTDB lineage: Bacteria > Pseudomonadota > Alphaproteobacteria > Micropepsales > Micropepsaceae > Rhizomicrobium. Next base: position 11,691 of record DATIVW010000110.1, read on the forward strand.
AGCGTGGCCAGCGCCACCAGCGGGTAATGCGCCCAGTGCGGCGCCAGCGAATAGAAGAGATAGGGCGTCGCATGCGGATCGACGAGCAGCATCGCGCCCTGTCCGAAATAGTTCAGCACCAGCGCGGGAAGCGCGATGAACAGCCAAGCGCTCTGGATCGGCCCGCGGCCGAAATGACCCATATCGGCATAGAGCGCCTCGCAGCCGGTGACGGCCAGCACGACGGAGCCGAGCGAGACGAAGGCAATCCATGGCTCGTGCCGGAACAGGGCAAAGGCGTATTCGGGGTTGATGGCGCCCAGGATCTGCGGCGCGCGCACGATCGCGTTGAAGCCCAGCACGGCCAGCACGATGAACCAGACGACCATTACCGGTCCGAACAGCGCGCCGATGCGCTCGGTGCCGTGGCGCTGGATGAGAAACAAGCCGACAAGGATGATGAGCGACAGCGGCATCACCCATTCGGCGAAGACCGGGCTTTCCGCGCCGATGCCTTCGACCGCGGAGAGAACCGAGATCGCCGGCGTCAGCATGCCGTCGCCATAGAAGAGCGCCAGGCCCAGCAGGGCCACAAGCCCGATCGACGTCTTCACGCGCCGGCTAAGTCCTGTCACCCGATGCGCCAGCGTGGCCAGCGCCAGCACGCCACCCTCGCCGCCGTTGTCCGCGCGCATGATGAAAACGACGTATTTGACCGTCACCACGATGAGGAGCGCCCAGAAGATCAGCGACAGCACGCCCATCACCGCAAGCATCCCGGGGACCGCACCGCCCGCGGCGAGCGCGGATTGCTTCATCGCGTAAAGCGGGCTGGTGCCGATATCCCCGAACACCACGCCGAGCGCGCCGATGGTGAGCTTCACGCCGCGCGACATGGGCGCCGCCGGACCGGTGGCGTTCAGGGAAGGAGCGGATTCCGCGGGACTCGACATGGGATACCTAGATCGTGGTTTGCGTGCCCAGCTCGACCACGCGGTTGGGCGGCAGGTGATAGAAGCGCGCAGGTGACAGCGCGGAGGCGGCCAGCCGCATGTAGAGCCATGTCCGCCAGCGCCCGAGCGCCGAATGCTCCGCCGGCACAAGCGTTTCATGACCGATGAAGAATGTGGCCGTCTCCACGTCGATGGCGAGACCGAAGGGACGGGCCTCTTCCAGCGCGCGCGGAACGTCCGGCGTCTCGAAGAAGCCGTGATGGATGTTCACGTTATAGAAGCCCTTGCCCAGCTTCTTGACCTCGATCCGCTTGGCGGCAGGAACGATTGGCGTGTCGTCGACCAGCACGTGGGCGAGGATGACCCGCTCATGCAGTACCTTGTTGTGCTTGAGGTTGTGCAACAGCGCGCCGGGCACGATGTCGTCGCGCGCCGAAAGAAAGATCGATGTGCCCGCCACGCGGACGGGCGTCTTGTCGGCGCGCTCGAGGAACAGGTTGAGCGGCATGGATTCGCTTCGGACTTTCTCCAGATGCGCGCGCCGGCCGGTGCGCCACACTTCCATGAGAACGAACACGGCCGCGGCAATGAAGAGGGGAAGCCAGCCGCCCTCCGGAATCTTGAGCATGTTGGCGAACAGGAACAGAAGGTCGATCACCGCCAGAAGGCCGAACAGCGCGATCACGGATTGCCGGTTCCAGCGCCACTGACGCGCGGCAACCAGTGACACGTTCATCGTGTCGATCACCATCACGCCGGTCACCGCGATGCCATAGGCCGACGCCAGCGCGGCGGAGCTCTTGAAGATCAGCACGATCAGCACCACGCCGACACACAGAACCGCATTCATGCGCGGCAGGAAGATCTGGCCGTAGTCTGTCGCCGAAGTGTGGCGGATCTCCATGCGTGGAAGCTGGCCCAGCTGCACGGCCTGCTGGGTGACCGAGAACACGCCGGAGATCACCGCTTGCGATGCGATGACCGATGCGCAGGCCGACAGGATCACCATCGGATAATGCGCCCAATGCGGCACGACGGAGAAGAAGGCGATGCCCGCCAGGTGCGGGTCGCGCAGGATGGCGGCGGCCTGGCCGAAATATTCCAGCAGCAATGCCGGCAGGGCGACGCAAAACCATGCCTTGCGGATGGGGGCTTTTCCGAAATGGCCCATGTCCGCATAGAGCGCCTCGCAACCGGTGACGGCGAGCACCACGGCGCCGAGCGAGACGAAAGCGTGCCACGGCGCATAGACGAAAAGCTTGATGGCGTACCAGGGATTGATCGCGATCAGCACCGAAGGCGTCTGCACCAGGGAGATCGCGCCCAGTACAGCGAGCGTCGCGAACCACAGCACCATGAACGGCCCGAAGAGCACGCCGATTTTCGCGGTGCCGCGGCTTTGCATCGCGAACAGCGCCAGGAGGATCATCAGCGTCAGCGGAAGGACCAGGGGCTCGAACACGCGGCTGCCGATGCCAAGGCCTTCCACGGCGGACAGGACGCTGATCGCCGGCGTCAACATCCCGTCGCCGAAGAACAGCGCCAGGCCCATCACCGCGCCGATGCCAATGGCCATCTTGACGCCACGCCCGATGCCGGGCGAGCGATGCGCCAGCGAAGCCAGCGCCAGCGTTCCGCCTTCGCCGTCATTGTCCGCGCGCATGATCAGCACGACGTATTTCAGCGTCACGACGATGACGAGCGCCCATATGATCAGCGACAGGGCGCCGAGCGTGTCGTCATGTCGGGGAAACCTGCCGCC
>DATIVW010000111.1:0-10489 GCA_035465595.1 Rhizomicrobium sp.
GCGCCGTCAAAAAGATCCTCGCTGGGATGCACCTCGTAGCAGAGATCCACGCCGGCATCGTCGAAGGCATCGAGGATGGGGCGCCAGCGCCGCGCAAGCTCGTCGAAGGCTTCTTCCACCAGCCCCGCCGGCCGCTGAGGATAAGGATAAAAGTAGGGCCACGCGAGCGCGCCGGAAAACGTCACATGCACCGGCAAGCCAAGCCGCTTTGAGGCTTTCGCGCCCATCAGCACCTGGTCGACCGCCCATGCCTGCCGCGCTCTGGGATTGCCGCGCACATTCTTCGGCACGCCGCCATCGAACATTTCGTCATAGGCCGGATGAACCGCGACGAGCTGCCCCTGCATATGCGTCGAGAGTTCGGACACCTCCAGGCCGGCATCCGCCAGCGTTCCGCGAACCTCGTCGCAATAGGCGTCGCTTTCGGCCGCCAGCTTGAGGTCGAAGAGCCGCTTGTCCCAGGTGGGGATCTGCACGCCCTTGTAGCCCAGGCCCGCAGCCCAGTGCGCGATCGCCTTCAGACTGTTCAACGGCGCCTCGTCGGCAGCGAATTGCGCGAGAAAGATGGCCGGTCCCTTCATACTTCCTCCATGCTGGGCCGAAGACCCATCCCTACTCTGCAGAGCCTATCATGTGCCATCGAGCATGATGGACAAAGGGCCTGTCCGGGATATCGGGGCACTTCCCGCATGTTTGAATAATTTTTTCCCGGTGGAATCGCTTCTTGCCCACGGCAATTTTGCCGGACATCGGGAGGCGCATTGGCGCCGGACCGATCGCGCCGCCAGCCTCCGGTGGCATTGCGAGCCGGGGGCCACCTGGTCGCCTGGGCGGATTTGGTCCGGACGCTGTGCGGCGCTAGCGTGCGCGCGGCGGGTATCGGTGGGGCTCTCATGCGGTTTCTGAAATACGGCGCGCTGGCGCTGGTGGCGATCATTGTTCTTGGGCTGGGCGCGGTGATCGCTATCGACCGGCTGAACCAGCCGCCCGAGGCCGATCCGCAACAGTTCATCACGGCCGCCGCGCAGTATCATGCCCGCATCGTGCGCGACCATTTCGGCGTGCCGCACATTTTCGGTCACACTGATGCTGACGTCGCATTCGGCCTGGGCTTCGCGCACAGCGAGGACGATTTCGCGACGATCCAGGACGTGGTGCTGGCCACGCGCGGCACGCTGGCGGCGGTGAAGGGGCCGGATGCAGCCAAGACCGACTATCTCGTGCATCTGATGCGCGTGTGGGAAACGGTGAACGCCAATTACGGCAAGCTGCCGCTCGCCGTTCGCAAGGTGTGCGAGGCCTATGCGGCGGGCGTCAGCTACTATGCAGCGCTCCATCCCGAACTGCGCGAACGCGGCGTCCTGCCGCTCACCGGCAGGGATGTCGTTGCCGGCTTCGTGTTCAAGACGCCGTTCTTCTACGGGCTCGACACGACGCTGAAGCATGTTCTCGAACCGGCCACGGACACGAAGAAGCTGCCGCAAGGCTCCAACGGCCTCGCGGTCGCGCCGTCGCGTTCCTCCGATGGCGCGACGCGGCTGCTGGTCAATTCGCACCAACCCTACGTTGGGCCGGTGTCGTGGTACGAGGCGGTGCTGCAGAGCGACGAGGGCTGGCATGTCGCCGGCGGGTTCTTTCCGGGCTCTCCCTTCATGCTGCACGGGCACAACGAGCATCTGGGCTGGGCCAACACCGTCAATTCGCCCGATCTTGCCGATGTCTACCGGCTGACGATCAATCCGAAGAACGAGAACCAGTATCTTCTCGACGGAAAATGGCGCGACTTCGAAAAGCAGGATGTCGCCCTGCGGGTGAAGCTTTGGGGGCCGCTCATCTGGACCGTGCATCGCGACGCGCTGTTCTCCGCGCACGGGCCCGTGCTCAAAACGGATCATGGCGTCTTCGCCGTCCGCTATGCGGGCATGGGGGAATACCGGCAGGTCGATCAGTACTACCATCTCGACAAGGCGCGAACCCGCGACGAGTGGCTGGCGGCGATGCGCATGCAGGCGTTGCCCTCGATCAACTATGTCTTTGCCGACGAGAAGGGCGAGATCGGGTACGTCTACAACGGCCAGTTCCCGGTGCGAAAGCCGGGCTTCGACTGGAAAGGCATTCTGCCGGGCGACCGTTCCGACCTGATCTGGCACGCCTATGTGCCGTTCGGCAAAATTCCGCAGCTGTGGAATCCGCAATCCGGCCTTGTCTTCAATTCCAACAACACGCCGTTTCATGCGAGCGTTCCGAGCATGCAGGAAAAGCTGCGTGCGGTGGACACCGAGGCCTATGCGCCGGGCCATGTTCCGGCGCCCGGCAACGATGCGCTCAATCCGGCCGACTATCCGGACTGGATGGGCATCCAGACCAACATGACGAACCGCGCCTGGCGCGCCGAGGAGACCTTCGGCGCGGACAGCGCGATCAGCGCGGCCGCGTTCCGCAAATACAAGTTCGATCTGTCCTACAGCGTGCATTCCGATCTGGCGCAGGAGATCCGCGAGATCGAAGCGGTCAAGCCGGGCAATGACGCAGAGCTGAAGCAGGCGCAGGCGATCCTCGCGCATTGGGACCGCAGGACCGACATCCACAATCGCGGAACGGCGCTGGCCGTGCTGATGGGCGTGCGCGTGGCGCCGGAAGACGAGGGCGGTCCGCGCAAGTTGGAGCCGCTGCCCGCGCTACGCCAGGCGATGGCGCTGCTGAACGATCATTTCGGCCGGCTCGATCCGGAATGGGGGCAGGTGAACCGCTTCCGCCGTGGCCATTACGATCTGCCGATCGATGGCGGGCCGGATGTCTATCGCGCCGTCTATGGCGTGCCGCAGGATGACGGCACGTTGACGGCGGTGGACGGCGACACCTTCATCATGTTCGTGACGTGGGACAGGAACGGCAGGCTTTCTTCCGAAAGCATCCACCAGTTCGGCTCCGCGACGCTGGACAAGGCATCGAAGCACTATGACGATCAGGTGCGGATGTTCGTTGCGATGAAGACCAAGCCCGTTCTGTTTACCCGTGACGAACTCAAAGGCCACATCGAAGCCGACTATCGGCCCGGCCAGAAGCATTAGGAGAACTCCATGCCCATTTCCAAACTCTTCGACATTTCCGGCAAGACGGCGCTCGTCACCGGCGGATCGCGCGGCATCGGGCTGATGATCGCGCGCGGATTCGTGGAGGCGGGGGTGAAGGTTTACATCTCTTCGCGCAACGCGAAGGCCTGCGCCGAGGCGGCGGAGGAGCTAAACAAGACGGGCACCTGCATCGCGCTGCCGCACGACCTGGGCACGACGCCGGAAGTGAAGAAGCTCGCCGAAGAGGTGAAGGCGCGCGAGAAGAAGCTCGACTTCCTCATCAACAATGCCGGCGCGGCCTGGGCCGAACCGTTCGAGACCTATTCCGAAGCCGGATGGGACAAGCTGATGAACGTGAACCTGAAGGCGATCTTCCTCTTGTCTCAGGCCCTGCTGCCGCTGCTGCGCGCGGCGGGCACGAAGGAAGATCCGGCGCGCATCGTGAACATCGGCTCCATCGACGGCATTCTCGCGCCCAGCATCGAGACCTATGCCTATTCCGCCAGCAAGGCCGCGGTGCATCACCTGACGCGCAACATGGCCAAGCATCTGGCGAAGGACCACATCAACGTAAACGCCATCGCGCCCGGCCCGTTCGAGACCAAGATGCTGGCGCCGGTGCTGGCGGTATCGCGCAAGGCGATCGAGGCCAGCGTGCCGGTCGGCCGCATCGGGCAGGATGACGACATGATCGGCGCGGCGATCTTCTATTGCTCGCGCGCGTCGTCCTACATCACCGCGACGGTACTGCCGGTGGATGGCGGGCTCTCCGGTACGCCGTACTCCGCACTTCCGTTCGAACTATGATCACCACGCATCGATCCAAGGACGCTTCTTGCCTTCGCGTGATGGCACGGGCGGAACGCTGCGCAGCCCTGCTGTGATCCATTTGCGGGTTTCGGCTGGGTCGATCACTTCGTCGAACTCGAACAGGGTCGCCGCCGAGATGGCTTTGCCGCGCTCATACATTTGCGCGACCATCTCGTCATATTTCTTCTTGCGCGCCGCCGGATCGGCGATGGCCGCGAGCTCGTTGCGATAACCGAGCTTCACCGCGCCTTCGAGGCCCATGCCGCCGAACTCGCCGGTGGGCCAGGAGATGGTGAAGAACGGCGCGACGAACGACGCGCCCGCCATGCCCTGCGCGCCAAGGCCGTAGCCCTTGCGCAGGATGATCGTGAACACCGGCACGCTGACATTCGCGCCAATGACGAAGAGGCGGGAGTTGTGGCGCACCAGCGCCGTCTTCTCCGCTTCCGGCCCCACCATGTTCCCAGGCGTGTCGCAAAGCATGAGGATCGGAATGTCGAACGCATCGCAAAGCTGCATGAAGCGCGCGGCCTTGTCCGATCCGTCGCGATCGATCGCGCCGCCCAGATGTTTCGGGTTGTTGGCGACGATGCCGATGGGCCGCCCCTCGATGCGCGCGAAGGCGGTGATCATTCCCGCGCCGAATTGCCGGCGCAGTTCCAGCACCGAGCCGGCATCACACATCGTTTCGATCACATTGCGGATTTCATAGACGCGCAACCGTTTCTCCGGGATCGCGCGGCGCAGCAGGCGTTGATCGGCGCAGGTCCAGTCAGCGAGCGGGCCCTGGAAATAAGAGAGATATTTCTTGGCGACGGCGACGCCTTCCGCCTCGTCTTCCACTACCACGTCGATCACCCCGTTCGGCGCCTGCACCGAGACGGGGCCGACATCCTGCGGCTTGAACACGCCGAGACCGCCGCCTTCGATCATCGCGGGACCGCCCATGCCGATGGAGGAATTCTTGGTCGCGATGATGACGTCGCAACAGCCGAGCAAGGCGGCATTGCCCGCGAAGCAATAGCCGGAATTGATGCCGACCAGCGGTACGAGGCCCGAGAGTTTCGCGAACTGCATGAAGGTGGTGGTGTTGAGGCCGCCCGCGCTGATCTGGTCGGTGTCGCCGGGACGCCCGCCGCCGCCTTCGGTGAAGAACACGACCGGCAGCCGCCATTGCTCGGCCAAATGCATCATGCGGTCTTTCTTCTGGTGGTTGCGCATGCCCTGCGTGCCGGCAAGCACCGTGTAGTCATACGCCATCACGGCGACGCGGCTTTTCTCATCCGGGAACTTGTCGCCATTCACGCGGCCAAGCCCCATGACCAGACCGTCGCCGGGCGTGCGTTCGATCAGTTCCTGCATGGAATTGCGCCGCAGCCGGCCCGCGACCACCAGCGAGGAATATTCGACGAAAGAGTCGGGGTCGCAGAGGTCTTCCACATTTTCGCGCACCGTGCGCTGGCCGGTCTTGCGGCGGCGCGCGACCGCCTCGGGACGGTTCTCGTCCTTCAGATAGTCGCGGCGCTTGTAGAGTTCGGCGAGGTCGGGTCGGATCTCGTCCAGGTCGATCTTCTCTTCTTTCTTTTCGCCGACACGCGCGACGTGGCCTTCCTCGATGAAGGCGAGCGGCGCATCTTCGAACACGGTGTCTCCCGGCTCAATGGCGAAGGCTTGCAGCATGCCGGAAACATGCGCCGTGATGACATGCTCCATCTTCATCGCTTCCATGATGAGGACGGTATCGCCCGCGCGAATTTGCGCGCCCGGCTGGATCGAGAAACTGACGATCGTGCCTTGCAGCGGCGCGCGCAGCGCCGACGTGCCTTCCGGCGCTTCGGCCTCGACGGCTTCGATGTCCTCGCGTTCTTCCTTGCCATGATGCAGGACAGCCAACGGATCGGTGGAATCCACTTTCGCGCCGGCACGCCGGGCGACCTTCGGCGGCTCGAAGAACAGCTTCTGGTGATCCTCGTCACGCTGGGTGAGCAGGGTTGCGATGTTGTCCTCGATGAAACGGGTGTGCGCGGACTTGTCGAGCTCCGGATGCAGCAGGACGTTCTGCAGGAACGGAATGTTCGTCGCCACGCCGCCGATCTTGAATTCGCACAGCGCGCGGTAGGCCTTGCTCTTGGCATCAGCCAGATTTCCGGCATGGACCACCAGCTTGGCGAGCAGGGAATCGAAACGCGCGTTGGTCTGGTAGCCGGCATAGCCGAATCCGTCGACGCGGACGCCGCGCCCGGATGGAGGATCGTATGCGGTGAGCGTTCCGCCCGCGGGCTTCACGCCGCCGTCCGCCGTCATCGTTTCCATGTTGATGCGCGCCTGGACCGCCACGCCGCGCGGCTGCGGGATTTCGGGCTGGGCGAGGTGAAGGTCCTTCAGCGATTTGCCGCTCGCGATCTCCAGCTGGATGCGGACAAGGTCGAGCCCGGTTACTTCCTCCGTGACCGTGTGCTCGACCTGAAGGCGCGCATTGGCCTCGATGAAGGCGAAGCGGTCGCCGTGCACCAGAAATTCGATGGTGCCGAGGCTTTTGTATTTCGCCGCTTCGCCCAGCGCCACCGCCGCATCCAGCAATCTGGCGCGGACGGCATGCGGAATTTCGACGGCTGGCGCGATCTCGACGATCTTCTGACGCTGGCGTTGCAGCGAACATTCGCGGTCCCAGATGTGCGAGACGGATTTTCCGTCGCCCACGATCTGCACTTCGACGTGGCGCGCGCGCGGGAAGAATTCTTCCGCATAGAGCGCGCCGTTGCCGAACGCCGCTTTGGCTTCGGAAGCGCAACGCTCGAAGGCGGAGTCGAGCTCCTTCTCGTCCATCACCGGGCGCATGCCGCGCCCGCCGCCGCCGGCGACGGCCTTGAGCATGATCGCGCCGGTCTTCTTGAGGAACTTGCGCGCTTCCTCCAGCGTGATGCCGCCATGGGTGCCGGGCATCACCGGGACTTTCACGAATTCCGCAAGCTCGCGTGCGCGATGCTTGTCGCCGAAGAGTTCGAGCGCTTCGGGCGCTGGGCCGACAAACGCGATCCCCGCCTTCGCGCAAGCGCGCGCGAATTCGGCATTCTCCGCGAGGAAGCCATAGCCCGGATGGATCGCATCGGCCCCGGCATCCTTCGCAATGGTGACGATCTGCTCGATGTCGAGATAGGGCGCCGGCCCCTTGCCTGTCAGGCCACGGGCTTCGTCCGTCTTCTTTATGTGGAGCGAGGCCGCATCATCCTCGGAATAAATCGCGAGCGTCTCGATGCCCATCTCCGCGGCCGTGCGCGCGATGCGGATGGCGATCTCGCCGCGATTGGCGATCAGAAGCTTCTTCATGTCCTGCCCTGGATATCTGTTGGGTGAACGAAACGCGCAAAGTGGCGCGCCCGCAAGAGGGGTCAGGTCTTCAATGCAAACGCATGCGCCGGGGCTGCTCCAAGGCTGTCCGGAAGGGTGAGCCTGAGGCCGCCCTCCGTGCGCGCACAGGCAACCGGCGATCCGGTGCCGACATGAACCGCCTGCACCGCGCCCGGAAGGTCGTCGCCTTCGATGACAAGTTCGCCCGACCGCAGCGGATCGAGCACATGTGCGAAAAGGATATTGCCCTTCGCCGTGAAGCAGACACGGCTGCCGTCCGTTGCCTGGCCATCCGCGCGGATCCAGGGCCGCGTTCCGTAGATCGCCTCGCCATTGGCGACTAGCCAGGCGCCAAAACCGCGCAACCTCTCGGTCTGCGATTCGGGAATTTGCGCGTCATCGCCGCGCGGCCCGACATTGAGAAGCAGGTTGCCGTTTTTCGCCACCGTGGCGATGAAGCTGTGCACCAGAGCATCCACGCTTTCGTAGTCCGCATCGGTGTCGTCGCGGTTGAAGCCGAAGGAGTGGCTCATGCCGCGGGTTGCTTCCCATTTCTTCGTCTGGATCGTGTCGAAGCCGGTGTATTCCGGCGTGCGGAAATCGCAATGCGGCGGAAGCTGGGGGATGATGCCCTTCGTCTCCTCCCGGCCCTGTTTTTCCATTGCGGCCTTGATCTTGCGGTCCACATATCGGCGCACGGCCTTGAAGCGCAGCGGCCAGCGCTGCAGTGTCATCGGCAGCCAGCGATCATTCACCACGCCGTCCGGAACAGCGTTGTAGTAATCCGCGAAGAGGCACAGCTCGTTCTTCAGATTTCCCGGCCATGAAATGTCATTCCACAGAACCGAGGGCCTGTAGCGCGCGATGAGCTCGCGGGTCTGCGCATCGGCATAGGCAGGATAGTCACCGCCGGGCGTGGAGCCCATGAAGTCGGCCAGCGTGCGCAAGGGTTCGCGGTCGAACGTCCAGTCGATGCCGCCGGAATAGTAGACGCCGAATTTCATGCCCTTGCCGCGCACGGCTTCGGCCAGCTCGCCGACGATATCGCGCGGGCACGCCCAGTCCTTCTCGTGCCGGTTCTTCACCGCGCTCGGCCACAGGCAATAGCCGTCATGGTGCTTGGTGACGAGCACGACATAGCGTGCGCCGGCCGTGGCAAAGAGCTCGGCCCACTCGTCCGGCTTCCACTGTTTCAGTCCTTCAAGGAAGGGCTCGCGGAAGTTTTGATACGGCCGGTTGTGCCAGGCCTCGCGATGGTGCCTAGCGCTTTCGCTCTCGGGCACCTTGATGGCGTTCCAATACCATTCGGTATAGGGCGTGCGGGCGACCGCGGTATCGTAATTGTCGCGAAATGTCTCTCCAATCGTGCCGCCGCGGGTGGCGAACGCGGGAATCGCGAATATTCCCCAATGGATGAAAATTCCGAATTTCGCGTCCTCGTACCATTCGGGCACGCGATGGGCATTCAGCGATTCCAGCGTCGGTTCGAAGGACATTCGGCTTTCACCCCGTGCCCCCCTGCCGTGCTCGGGAATCGGGCGGCAACGCCATGCTGCACGCCTGACGCGGCGGCAAGCAAGAATGCTTGCGCGGCGGCGGAAATTGGCGGGATAGTATCGCCGGAAATGGCCCGGCCAACGCTGCGTTAAGCGGCCGAGAGACCAGGATTTGTGGGAGTCGAAATGCCCTGGAATTACGGAGACATCCTGGATGCCGTTGCCGAGGCCGTGCGCCCCGACGCGCCAGCCTTCGTGCACGGCGACAAGCGCATCAATTGGGGCGATGCCTCCAGGCGCATGAACAATCTGGGCCGCGCGTTCTTCGCGCGCGGCGCAAAGCCGGGCGACAAGGTCGCGTTCTATCTGCGCAACGGCACCGAATACATGGAAGCGGTCGGCGCATGTTATCGCGCGCGGCTGGTGCATGTGAACGTGAACTACCGCTACAAGCCCGAAGAGGTGCGCTACATCCTCGACAATTCCGACGCGGTGGTCCTGATCTACGCGTCGGAATTTCGCGATGCGGTGGCGGAGATCAAGGACAGGCTTCCGCATATCAAGGCTTATGTCGAAGTCGGCGAAGACACCGCGGACTTCGCGGAGAACTACGAAACACTGGCGGAAGAGGGCGACGGCGCGAAGCTCGACGTGAAGCGCTCGCCCAACGACATGCTCTTCATCTATACAGGCGGCACCACGGGCATGCCCAAGGGCGTGATGTGGCAGCATGGCGATCTCTGCACCCTGTGGCACGAGCGCCTGCGCCGCACCGTGGGCATGGCGCCGGACACGCTCGAGATGTTCGCCAACATGATCAAGATGACGCCGCAGGCGCCGGTATCGCTGCCCGCATGCCCCATGATGCACGGCACGGGCTTCATCTCGGCGTCGACAGTGATGTTGTCGGGCGGATGCGTGGTGACGGTGGACAACATCCATCTCGATCCCAAGGCCATCTGGTCGGCGGTGGAGAAGAACCGCGTCTCCAGCATGGCGATCGTCGGCGATCCCTTCGCCAAGCCGCTGCTGAAGGAGCTGGACGACAATCCCGGTAAGTACGACCTGTCGTCGATGCTGGCGATGTCGTCGTCCGGCGCGATGTGGAGCGTCGAGGTGAAGCGCGGGCTTCTGAAGCACATGCCCAACCTCACTATCACCGACAGCTTCGCCTCAACCGAAGCGATGGGCATGGGCGCGTCCATCATGACCAAGGACAATGAGGTCCAGACGGCGGCGTTCCAGCTTCTGGAAAACGCCATCGTCATTGACGTAGACAACAATCCGATCCCGCCCGGCAGCGGAAAGTCCGGCCGCGTGGCGCTCGGCGGGCCGTTGCCGATGGGCTACTACAAGAATCCGGAGAAAACGGCGCGCACCTTCGTCACCATCGGCAATGTGCGCTATTCCATCCCCGGCGATCATGCGCGCGTGGACGAGAATGGCGCGATCACGCTTCTGGGCCGCGGCAACAACTGCATCAACACCGCCGGCGAGAAGGTTTTCCCCGAGGAGGTTGAAGAAGCGCTGAAGACGCATCCCGCCATCGAGGACGCGCTGGTGCTGGGCGTGCCGGACGAGAAATGGGGGCAGGCAATCACGGGCGTGGTGAAGCTCGCCAATGGCAGCGAATTTGACGAGCAGGCGCTGCGCGACCATGTCCGCGGCGTCCTCGCCGGCTACAAGACGCCCAAACGCATCCTGATCTCCGAAGTCAACCTGCGCGCGCCCAACGGCAAGGCCGACTACAAAAGCGCGAAA
>DATIVW010000112.1:0-3081 GCA_035465595.1 Rhizomicrobium sp.
AGGCTTTCCAGCAGCGCGGTTTCCTCGCCACAGATGTAGGCGCCGGCGCCGTGATGCATGTAAACGTCAAAGGGATAGCCGTGGATGTTGTCCTTGCCCACGAGCTTGGCGGCATAGGCCTCGTCGATCGCGCGCTGCAGCGCCTCGCGCTCACGGATGAACTCCCCGCGCACATAGATGTAGGCAACATTGGCGCGCATCGCGAAACTGGCGATCAGGCAACCCTCGATCAGCGTGTGCGGATCGTGGCGCAGGATATCGCGGTCCTTGCAGGTGCCTGGCTCGGACTCGTCGGCATTCACGACGAGATAATGCGGCCGCTCCTTCACTTCCTTCGGCATGAACGACCACTTCAGACCTGTCGGAAAGCCAGCGCCGCCGCGGCCGCGCAGGCCTGACTTCTTCATCTCGTCGATGATCTTGTCGATCCCCATCTCGAGGATCTGCTTGGTGCCGTCCCATGCACCGCGCGCCATCGCGCCCTTTAGGCCCGGGTCTTCGAAGCCATAGAGATTGGTGAAGATGCGGTCTTTATCGGAAAGCATCAGCTCTCTGCTCCCGGCGATTTCTTGCTGTAGCCGCCGTTGAAAAGCTGCGGGTCCTTCAGCGTAAGCGCACCACCCAGCGGCTCGGATGTGTGGCGGCCGTTCTGCGGGCCCGGCTTCGGCGGTTCACCGCGGCGGAGGGCTTCAAGGATTTTCTCCGTCGCCGGGCCGTCGAGGTCTTCGTAGAAGTCTTTTCCGATCTGCATCATCGGCGCATTCACACACGCGCCGAGGCATTCGACCTCCATCCACGAGAACTTGCCGTCCGCCGAAACCGTGTGCGGCGTCGGCGCGATGTGCTTCTTGCAGGCGGCGACAACATCGTCGGAGCCGCGCAGCCAGCACGGCGTCGTAGTGCAGACCTGCACCAGATGATCGCCGACAGGCTCCAGCGCGAACATCGTGTAGAAGGTGGCGACCTCCAGCACGCGGATATAGGGCATCGACAGAAGCCTCGCGACTTCCTCGATCATGGGCTTGGTCACCCAGCCTTCCTGCTCCTGGCCGATCCACAGCGCCGCGATCACCGCTGAGGCCTGGCGGCCCTGCGGGAATTTCGCGATCCACTTGTCGACTTCGGCCTTGCTCTCGCGCGAGAACGCGAAGCTGCCCGGCTGATTGGGTGAAAGACGTCGAAGGCTCACCGGTCGATCTCCCCGAACACCACGTCCATCGAGCCGAGCACGGCGGAAATGTCGGCCAGCATGTGGCCCTTGCACATGAAATCCATCGCTTGCAGGTGCGGGTAGGACGGCGCACGGATCTTGCACTTGTACGGCTTGTTCGATCCGTCGGCGACGAGATAGACGCCGAACTCGCCCTTCGGCGCTTCGACCGCGGCATACACTTCGCCGGCCGGAACGTGGAATCCTTCGGTGTAGAGCTTGAAGTGATGGATGAGCGCTTCCATCGAGCGCTTCATCTCGCCGCGACGCGGCGGCACGACCTTGTGGTTCTCCGCGACCACGGGCCCTGCAGGCATCTTCTCGATGCACTGGCGCATGATCTTCGTCGCCTGGCGCATCTCCATGACGCGCATCAGGTAGCGGTCGTAATTGTCGCCGTTCTTGCCGACCGGGATCTGGAAATCGAGCTCGCTGTAGACTTCGTAAGGCTGCGAACGGCGCAGATCCCACGCCACGCCAGTCGAGCGCAGCATGACGCCCGACATGCCCCACGCCTCGGCGTCGGCGCGCTTGACGACACCGATGTCGACGTTGCTCTGCTTGAAGATGCGGTTGTGGGTGAGAAGCCCCTCGATGTCGTCCAGCACTTTCGGGAAGTGGTTGGTCCACTCATAGATGTCGGCGACCAGTTCCGGCGGCAGGTCCTGGTGCACGCCACCGGGGCGGAAATACTTGGCGTGCATGCGCGAACCCGAAGCGCGCTCGTAGAACACCATGAGCTTCTCGCGCTCCTCGAAACCCCAGAGCGGCGGGGTGAGCGCGCCGACGTCCAGCGCCTGCGTCGTCACCTGCAGCAGATGGTTGAGGATGCGGCCGATCTCGCAATAGAGCACGCGCACGAATTGCCCGCGGCGCGGCACTTCCAGGCCCGTCAGCCGCTCGATCGCGAGGCAGAAGGCGTGCTCCTGGTTCATCGGCGCGACATAGTCGAGGCGGTCGAAATAGCCGATGGCCTGAAGATAGGTCTTGTGCTCGATCAGCTTCTCGGTGCCGCGATGCAGGAGGCCGATATGCGGATCGACACGCGTGACGATCTCGCCGTCCAGATCCAGCACGAGGCGCAGCACGCCATGCGCCGCCGGATGCTGCGGTCCGAAATTGATGGTGACCTGCGGATTCTCGCTGCCGTCATCCACTTTCACGTCAGGCACAGCGCTCATGATTTCTTCTCCGGCGCTGAAGCCTTCTCGTCGCCGGGGAGGATGTACGGCGCGCCTTCCCACGGCGACATGAAGTCGAAGTCGCGGAACTCCTGCACCAGCTTCACCGGCTGGTAGACCACGCGCTTCTGCTCGTCGTCATAGCGAAGCTCGACAAAGCCGGTGAGCGGAAAATCCTTGCGCAACGGAAAGCCGCTGAAGCCGTAATCGGTGAGCAGGCGGCGCAGATCGGGGTGATCGGCGAATGTCACGCCATACATGTCGAAGGTCTCGCGCTCGAACCAGTTGGCGGCCGGAAACAGCGGAACAACGGTCGGGACCGACGTGCCCTCGTCCGTCTCCGCCTTCACCCGGATGCGCGCGTTGTTTCTGGTGGAAAGCAGATGGTAGACGACGTCGAAGCGTTTCGTGCGCTGCGGCCAGTCCACTGCCGTCACGTCGATCAGGATCGTGAAGCCGAACTGGTCTCGCAGCGTCTTCAGCACGCGCGGAATGTCGTTCAGTTCGATCACAAGCGTCAGCTCGCCGAACGTGACGTTCGCGGCCTTTACCGCGCCCGAGAGCGCAGCACTGATTTTTCCGCCAAGATCGTTCAGGTCCGCCATCTGTCCTCAGCGATCGATATTGCCGGTGCGGCGGATCTTCCGCTGCAGCAGCATCACGCCATAGACGAGCGCTTCCGCCGTCGGC
>DATIVW010000113.1:0-2521 GCA_035465595.1 Rhizomicrobium sp.
GGTACGGAGCGGTTGCGCGGCGATCAGGAATTCGCGGCCCTTCCTGGTCACCTCGACGATGGCGACGCCGTTTGCCGTGCGCGCTCGCGTGACGAGCCCGCGCTCGTTCGCTTCTTCCCAGACCGGCAGCCGCGGGCACGATGTGCGCCAGGCGTCCATCGTTTCGAAATAGTCGCGCGGCTCCTTTGCCACCCAGGCGACGAGATCGAGAAGCAATGGCTCGATGGTGTCGCTCATGTGGCCGCCCCTTTCACACCTGGACGTCGAACAGTTGGCCGATCCCGGCCGAAACAGCCATCGCCACGATGCCCCAGAAGGTCACGCGGATCGTAGCAGGCAATAGCGGAGCTCCGCCTGCCCAGGCGCCCAGCGCACCCAATCCGGCAAGGACGATCAGCGACGACGCATAGACCGTCACGACCACGATGGCGAGCGGAGCGATCAGGGATGCAAGGATGGGAATGGCGGCGCCGACGGAGAATGATGCGGCGGATGCGAGCGCGGCCTGCAGCGGGCGCGCGGTGGATTCCTCGGTGATGCCGAGCTCGTCGCGCGCATGGGCGGCGAGGGCGTCCTTCGCGGTCAATTGCCGTGCGACCTGCGCGGCCAGTTCTGGGGTGAGGCCGCGCTGCACATAGATGCCGGTGAGTTCCCTGAGCTCACTATCCTGCTCGGTGGCAAGCTCGCGGCGCTCGCGCGCCAGATCCGCTTTTTCCACGTCGGCCTGCGAACTGACCGAGACATATTCGCCCGCGGCCATCGACAGGGCGCCGGCGACGAGGCCGGAGACGCCGGCGATGAGGATGCTGCCATGCGAGTGGGTGGCGGTGGCGACGCCCAGGATCAGGCTGGCGGTGGAGAGCACGCCGTCATTGGCGCCCAGAACCGCCGCGCGCAGCCAGCCGGTGTTGCTGATCGTGTGCCGCTCGCGATGCCGCCTCGCAACCAAGGATGCCTTCTCCAGTCCGTTCAGAGCACCACGTCTCGGATGTGCTCTTCATGTTCGGCTTCCCAGGCGGGCGCGGTGATGCAGACCTGCCTGAGATTGCCACGATAATAGAACTTCTTGCCCTTGGGCACGATCACCACGTCATGGGCCCTGACCGGAAAGCTTTCGCCTTCGATCACCCATTCGCCGGCGCCTTCGATGATGAAGAAGATGAATTCGCTTTTGCCGTGACGGAATTCCTCGGCGTGGCCGGCGGTGGTCTCCTGGTAAACCACCGCCGCTTCGGCACATTCGGCCTTGCCGTTGTAGATCCACATGTCGACACCGTTCTTCGACGTGTGGAAGGCCTCATTCCTGTGAAAGACGGGGCCCATCTCAGTAGCGATAGTGATCCGGCTTGTAGGGGCCCGACTGCGGCACGCTGATGTAGTCGGCCTGGGCCTTGGTCATCTCGGTCAGCTTGGCGCCGACCTTGGCGAGGTGGAGGCGCGCGACCTTTTCATCCAGGTGCTTGGGCAAGGTGTAGACCTTCTTCTGGTATTTGCCGTTCGCGTTGAACAGCTCCATCTGTGCCAGCGTCTGGTTCGTGAAGGATGCCGACATCACGAAGGACGGATGGCCCATCGCGTTGCCGAGGTTCACCAGGCGGCCTTCCGACAGAAGGATCAGGCGATGTCCATCGGGGAAGGTGATCTCGTCCACCTGCGGCTTGATGTTGTCCCACTTCAGGTTCTTCAGCGCCGCGACCTGAATTTCGGAATCGAAATGGCCAATGTTGCAGACGATGGCGCGGTCTTTCATCTTGCGCATGTGGTCGATGGTGATGACGTCCACATTGCCCGTGGCGGTGACGAAGATGTCGGCGCGGGGCGCGGCATCATCCATGGTCACGACTTCATAGCCTTCCATCGCCGCCTGCAGCGCGCAAATAGGATCGATCTCGGAGACGAGCACGCGGCAGCCGGCCTGGCGCAGCGAGGCGGCGGAGCCTTTGCCCACGTCGCCGAAGCCCGCGACCATCGCGACCTTGCCGGCCATCATCACGTCGGTGCCGCGGCGAATGCCGTCCACCAGCGATTCGCGGCAGCCATAGAGGTTGTCGAACTTCGACTTGGTGACGCTGTCGTTCACGTTGATGGCGGGGAAGAGCAACTTGCCGTCCTTCTCCATCAGGTAGAGCCGATGCACGCCGGTGGTCGTCTCTTCGGAGACGCCCTTGATGCTGGCGGCGATTTCCGCGAACCAGCCTTTCGGCTTTTCCTTCAGGAGGCGCTTGATCAGCGCGAAGAAGACTTCTTCTTCCTCATTGCCCGGCTTGTCTAGGAAGGCGGTGTCGCCTTTCTCCGCGCGCAGCCCGTGATGGACCAGCATCGTGGCGTCGCCGCCGTCGTCCAGGATCATGTTGGGATAGCCGCCGCCGTGCCAGTCGAACAGGCGCGCGGTGTAATCCCAGTAATCCTTCAGCGTCTCGCCCTTCTCGGCGAAGACGGGCGTGCCGGTGGCGGCGATGGCGGCCGCCGCGTGATCCTGCGTGGAGTAGATGTTGCACGACACCCAGCGCACATCGGCGCC
>DATIVW010000114.1:0-3211 GCA_035465595.1 Rhizomicrobium sp.
GGACAGCGAGCGCGTCACCAGCGTGAGCACACCGCCATCGGGCATCGCATCGCGCGCGTTGATGGCGAGATTAAGCACCGCCATCTCCAGCTGCGTCTCGTCGCCCAGCACGGCGCCGGCATCGGGCGAAAGATCCATTACGACGCGCGTAGCAGGGCCCAGCGTGCGGCCCAGCAGGTCGCGCATCTCTTCCAGCAGCGCATTGAGATTGAGCGGCTTCACTTCCAGTTTCTGCGCGCGGCTGAAGGCCAGAAGCTGCGCCGTGAGTTTCGCGCCGCGTTCGGCCGCTTGCAGCCCCGCTTCCGCCCAGCGCCGCACGCGCTCGACGTCCTGCGGCTTGTTGCGGATGAGATCCAGGCTTCCGGTGAGGCCCTGCAGCAGATTGTTGAAGTCGTGCGCGATTCCGCCGGTGAGGTTGCCGATGGCCTCCATCTTCTGCGCCTGTTGCAACGCGGCTTGCGTTTTCTCCAGCGCCGCCGTGCGCTCGGCCACGCGCTTCTCCAGCGTTTCGTTCAACTCATGCAGCTCGGCCTCGATGCGCTTGCGCGCGGTCACGTCGAGCGTGGTGCCCACCACGCGCAGGCAGCGGCCGGTGTCGTCGAACAAGCCGCGGCCCTTGGCATGCACCCAACGCTCCACGCCGTCTTCCTGCCCGATGGTGCGGTATTCGACGTCATAGAGCGCGCGCTTTTTCGGATCCATCGCGGCGGAGAACGCCTCGCTGGTCTTTTCCAGATCGTCCGGATGCAGGCCGGAATAGAAATCGTCCAGCGTCACCTTGCCGTCATGGCCAATGCCGAAGGCGGCGCGCACCGGCTTGGTCCAGGTCAGCGTGTTGTCGACATTGTCCACGTCCCAAAGGCCGATCTCGGCGTGGCCGGTGGCGAGCCGCAGGAGCTCCTCGCTGCGGCGCAGGGCTTCCTGCGTCTGGCGTTCCTTGGTCACGTCCATCGCCGTGCCGGTTACGCGAACGCATTGGCCTTGCGCGTCGAACACGCCGCGCCCGCGCGCATGCACCCATCGCTCCACGCCGTCGTCGCGCCCGATGACGCGATATTGCACATCGTAGGCCTCGCGATTGTTGGGATCAAACGCGGTTTGATAGGCGGCCGTCACGCGCGCCGCGTCGTCCCTGTGCGCCAGCGCGAAATAGTCGCCCGGCGGCGGATTTTCGTCTTCGGGAATGCCGAACATCGCTTTCACGCGCGGGCTGGCGTAGTTCGTATTGTTGATGACATCCATGTCCCACATGCCGATTTCGGCATTCTGCGTGGCGAGGCGAAGCTGCGCCTCGCTGCGGCTGAGCGCTTCCTGGATTTCGCGCTCGCGCGTGACATCGAGCGCCGTGCCGCTGACGCGCAGGCATTGCCCTTCCGCGTCGAACACCCCGCGCCCGCGGATTTTCACCCAGCGCAAAGGCTGCTCGTCGGTGGGCAGGATGCGGTATTCCACATCCATCATCGAACGCTGCGCCGGATCGCGCGCCGCATCGAACGCCGCGCGCAGCTTCGGCGCATCGTCCGGATGCATGCGCGAGAGCAGATGCTCCATCGGCACGCGATTTTCCTGGTCCATGACGAAGGACGAGCTGTCGCGCGAATAGGAGAAGTCGATGCCGCCGTCCGGATCGATGTCCCAAAGGCCGACGCCCGCGTTCTCCGTGGCGAGGCGCAGCTTTTCCTCGCTGCGGCGAAGCTCCGCGTCGGCGCGCACGCGCTCGGTCGTCTCCACCACGATCGCCATCACGCCGGCGGGCTTGCCGCTCTCGTCGAGGATGGGCGAGTAGTCGAGGTTCATCCATACCTGCTCGGGCTCGCCGGTGCGGTGCAGCGTCAATTCCTGATCGCGATAGGCCAGCGTGCCGCCGGCCAGGCCAACCTTCATCACGTTGTCGTTGAAGTCGGCCACTTCCGGCCAGCCTTCGCGCACCTTCGATCCCAGCAAGGTGGGATGTCGGCCGCCCGCGAACACCGAATAGGCATCGTTGTAGATCATGATGCCGTCGTCGCCCCACAGCATCACGATGGGCACGGGCGAGAGCAGCACCATGCTCACGGCGGTCTTCAGGCTTTGCGGCCACTGCGCGATGGGGCCGAGCGGAGTTTTGGTCCAGTCGAACGCACGCACGCGTTCGGCCATCTCGCCCGGAATGGCGAAAGGCATCTCATCACGCCCGCTCATGGCGCAGCAATCCTGAAAAAGGACCGTAAACCCCGCATGAATCCGAAATGCCCCCGAAATCCCAGACAAGGCTAGACGCGGCAGCGGACCGAAAGTTCCCTGTTTTCAGCGCCTTGATCTGCCCCAATGCGAACGTCTGCGGCAAAGGCGAGGATCGCGTCGAAGAGCGCAAATCCAAGGGCCGTACCATTCAACACGGACTGACCAGCGCAGAGGCCGCGTTCCGGCTTCGCCAGTTCGGGCCGAATGAGCTTCCGGCGCCCGACCGGCGCAACTTGGCGCGCATCGCCTTCGGTGTCGTGCGCCAACCCATGTTCGCGCTGCTGCTCGCGGGCGGCCTGATCTATCTCTTCATCGGGGAGACGCTGGATGCCGTCGTGCTTGCGGCGTTCGCCACATTGTCGGTGTCGATCGGCATCGTTCAGGAATCGCGCAGCGAGCGCGTGCTGGAGTCGCTGCGCAATCTTGCGAGCCCGCGCGCGCTGGCCATCCGTGATGGCGTTCAGGCCCGTATTCCCGGTCGCGAGGTCGTGCCAGGCGACATTCTTCTTCTCTCCGAAGGCGATCGCATTGCCGCCGACGCCACGGTGCTGGAATGCAGCGAACTTCTCGCCGACGAGTCATTGCTCACCGGCGAATCCGTCGCCGTGCGCAAACGTGCAGGTGACGCGGCGGAGCAGACGCCGGTGCCCGGCGGCGACGATCTGCCTTTTGTTTTCGCAGGCACGCTTGTCGCGCGCGGAAACGCCGTCGTTTGCGTGACGGCCACCGGCCTGTCTTCGGAGATGGGGAAGATCGGCCGTTCGCTGCAGAGCATCGATCTGGAGCAGCCCCGGCTGCAGGCCCAATTGTCCTGGCTCGTCCGCGATGTCGCGTTGGCGGGTATCGGCGTCGCGGGGCTCGTCGTGGTGCTGTTCGGGCTGTTTCGCGGATCATGGCTCAATGCCGCGCTGGGCGGCATCGCCATCGGCATGTCGGTCATGCCGGAGGAGATTCCGCTGGTGCTCGCCGTCTTCATGGCGATGGGGGC
>DATIVW010000115.1:0-10580 GCA_035465595.1 Rhizomicrobium sp.
GATCTGTTATGCCACGGCGGTCGCCTCCGACATGGCGCACCATGCGGGGAATTTCCACGCGCGCGAGGCCGCCAAGCTGCGCGAGGATATCCTGGTGCCGATCGCCAAGGCGTGGAGCACCGACGTGGCGGTGGAGGTGGCATCGCTGGGCGTGCAGGTGCATGGCGGCGCAGGCTTCATCGAGGAAACCGGCGCGGCGCAGTTCTATCGCGATGCGCGCATCACGCCGATCTACGAAGGCACCAACGGCATCCAGGCAATGGATCTGGCGGGCCGCAAACTCGGGCTGGAGAACGGCAAGGCCGCGCGCGATCTTCTGATTGAGATGCGGTCCACTGCGATTGCCGACAGGAAACTCGCCGCGCATCTGCACGATGCCGTCGCCGCCTGCGAGCGTGCGACGGACTGGATGCTCGCCAACAAGGGCACGCCGGACGCGCTGGGCGCCGCGACGACCTATCTCAAACTGCTGGGCGACACCGTGGGCGGCTGGATGCTGGCGAAAGGCGCGGATGACGAAGCCCGCGCACAGCTGGCACGGTTCTATGCGGCGCAGGTTCTGACATTGGCGGGAGGTCTCGCGGACACCGTCGAATCCGGCGCCGCCGGTCTCGAAAACGCTGTTATCCTCGGTGCTTGAAGCAAAGGAACACACCATGAAACTCACCGGCGGATGTTATTGCGGGCAGCTTCGCTATGAGGCCGAAGGCGAGCCGATGCTGAAGGCCCAGTGCCATTGCCGCGAGTGCCAGTATTTCTCCGGCGGCGCGCCGAACATGTTCATGCTCATGCCGGTCGCGGGGTTTCGCTACACAAAGGGCGCGCCCAAGACGTTCTCGCGCACGGATCTGGAAAAGCCGGTGACGCGCGAGTTCTGCCCGAACTGCGGCACGCATATCGTCACCCATCCCATCGGCGTGCCGGGCATGCTGGTGCTGAAGGTGGGGACGCTTGACGATCCCAAACAGTTCGAAGCGCCCCGCATGGCGATCTACACCATCGACAAGCAGCCCTTCCACATGATTCCCGAGGGCATCCCGTCCTTCGAGCGCGTGCCGGGCTAGCGCGCTTCGATTCCGGGATGAAGAATAATTTTGGCGGCCCCGGGATGACGGGGCGGCTGCGCAATGCGATGCTGCCGCCTGTGCGAGCGTTCCTCTCATCAGGTTTCTGAAAAAATGCGAAATGCACTCCTGGCATGCGCCGCCATCGTCGCGGCGATGCAGATCGGCGCCGCCGATGCCGCGTCCTACAAGATCACCAGGACCGTGCCATTGGGCGCGCCGGATCACTGGGACTATCTGACCTTCGATGGCCCCTCGAACCGGGTCTATGTCTCGCATGGCGACCGGGTGACGGTGGTGGATGCGACGAGCGGCGCGATCCTTGGAAACATCGCCGGCATGCCGGGCGGCACGCATGGCATCGCGATTTCGCACGCGACGCATCAGGGCTTCACCGATGACGGCAAGGCCGGCGAAGTGGCGGTGTTCGATCCCGCCACCCTGCAGGTCACCCGGCGGATCAAGGCCGAGCCCGACGCGGACGGCATCGTGCTGGACGAACCCTCCGGGCACATCTTCGTCATGGACGGGGATTCCGGAAAGATCACGGTGATCGATCCGAAAACCGATTCCGTCATCGCTACCATCGACGGCGGCGGCGCGCTGGAAGCCGGCGTGAGCGGCGGCAACGGCAAGCTCTACGTGGATGGCGCGGAGAAGGGCGAGATCGTCCGCGTGGACACGGCCACCAACGCCGTGGATGCGCACTGGCCGATGCCCGGCTGCACCACGCCGCGCGGCATCGCGTTCGACGCCGCCAGCCACCGCATCTTCGCGTCCTGCGCCAGCAAGGTGATGGCGGTGATGGACGCGGACAGCGGGAAGATGCTGGCCGCGCTGCCCATCGACCAGGGATCGGATGGCGCGGGCTTCGATCCCGCCCTCGGCCTTATGTTCAGTTCCAACTTCGCCGGCACGCTGTCGGTGGTTGCCGAGAAATCGCCGGCGAATTTCACGACGCTGCCGCCCGTTCCCACGCAATTGGGCGCGCGCACGATGACGCTCGATCCCAAGACCCATCGCATCTTCACCGTGGCCGCCGATATCACGATCGATGGGACCGCGGCGCCCACCGACTACCGGCACCGCTTCCACACCACGCCGGGCACGGCGCGGCTGCTGTTTCTGGATCCGGTGAACTGACCGACGGGCGCGCCGTGAAAGCCCTCGAGGTTCTGCTCATCTTCCTGCGGCTGGGGCTCACCTCCTTCGGCGGGCCCATCGCCCATATCGGCTATTTCCGCGAAGCGTTCGTGACGCGGCGCAAATGGCTCGGCGAAAGCGAATTCGCCGATCTCGTCGCGCTGTGCCAGTTCCTGCCCGGACCCGCCAGCAGCCAGGTGGGATTCGCGCTCGGTGTCTCTCGCGCCGGGCTTCTGGGCGGGCTCGCGGCATGGACCGGCTTCACCTTGCCGTCGGCGCTTCTTCTTTTCGCATTCGCGCAAGCCGCATCGTCATTGAAGGGTGCAGTCGCCCAGGCCGCGATCCACGGCCTGAAGATCGTCGCCGTCGCCGTCGTGGCGCAGGCGGTGTGGGGCATGGCGCGAACACTGACGCCGGATGCGCGGCGCGCGGCCATCGCCATCATTGCGGCGGCCATAGTGCTGTTCGCGGCCGGATCGCTGGTGCAGATCGCCGCCATCCTCATCGGCGCTGTGGGCGGATATTTCTTCTGCCGGCAGGCGATGACGGCGGCGGTGGGTCATCTGTCCTTTCCCGTCACGCGGCAGTTCGGCGTGGCGATGCTCGTTGCCTATGGCGTGTTGCTCATCGCGTTGCCGCTGTTCGCAGCGCGAAGCCATGGCGTGGCGGTGTTCGACGCGTTCTATCGCTCCGGCGCGCTGGTGTTCGGCGGCGGCCACGTGGTGCTGCCGCTGCTGCGCGACGCGGTGGTGAGCAAGGGCTGGGTTTCGCCGGACGCGTTCCTCGCCGGCTATGGCGCGGCGCAGGCCGTTCCCGGCCCGCTCTTCACCTTCGCCGCATATCTCGGCTCCGTGCTGAATGCGCCGCCCAACGATCTGGCGGGCGCGGCGCTGGCGCTGATCGCGATCTTCCTGCCCGGAATTCTGGTTCTTCTGGGCGCGTTGCCTTTCTGGGACGAGTTCCGCAAGCGCATGGATGCGCAGGCCGTGATGCGCGGCGTGAACGCTGCGGTCGTCGGCATTCTCGCCGCCGCGCTCTACAATCCGCTCTGGACCACCGCAATCGCAAGCTGGATCGACGCCGTGCTGGCGCTGGCGGGATTTTCCGCGCTTACGTTCCTGAAAGCGCCGCCGTGGAGTGCGGTTGCTGGAACGGTGGCAGCGGCGGTCGCATTTCAACTTCTGCGCTAGAAGGATGTTGGGAATGCGAAGACTGGGGTTTGCGGCACTTCTGGCGATCCTGGCGGCCTCTTCGCCCGCGCTGGCAGGTCCGCCGTTCATGACCGACGATCCGGTGCCCGTCGATTACGGGCATTGGGAAGTTTATGGATTCTCGACGGCGACGCATGTTTCGGGAGACACCGGCGGCATTCTTGGCGGCACCGAGGTGAATTATGGCGCCGCGCCCAACCTGCAGCTTCACGTCATCGTGCCCGTGGCATTCGACGATCCCGCGCCTGGACGCATGCGGACCGGCCTCGGCGACATCGAGCTCGGCGCCAAGTACCGGTTGATCGATTCCGGCGGCGACGGCTGGCAGGTGGGCATCTTCCCGCTGCTGGAGGTTCCTACCGGCGATGCGAACCGCGGATTGGGAACAGGCCATGTACGAGCCTATTTTCCGCTGTGGCTGCAGAAGGATTGGGGCAAGTGGACCACCTATGGCGGCGGCGGTTACTGGACCAATCCCGGCTTCGGCAACAGGAACTACTGGTTCGCCGGCTGGTTGCTGCAGCGCCAGGTGACGGACGATCTGGCGATTGGCGGCGAAATCTTCCACCAGACACCCGACACCGCGGGCGGGCGCGATATCACCGGATTCAATGTCGGTGCCGTCTATGATTTCAGCGAGAACTACCACCTGCTGCTTTCCGCGGGCCGCGGATTGCAGAACGCGCAGGCGTCGAACGAATTCTCGTATTATTTCGGCGTGCAGTGGGCGCATTGATCGTCGCCGCAAGCCCAGTGAGCGGGTTCAGCTGAGCCCGGACTGATCTTCGATCTTGTTGGCGTTGCGCAGCCACAATCCGCCGCCGAACAGGGGACGCGGATCGTAGGAGCGATGGCCCAAAAGGCGCTGCACGCGCGGCGAACAGCGCGCGAGCTCTTCGTCGGTGTAGTCGATGGGGCTGGATTCTTCCGGCGTGAGCCAGCCCGCCAGGAAGCTCAGATGCATCGCCTTGCGCCAGCGATCCTTCGTCCGATTGGCGCCGCCGCCATGCACCACCTTGCCGGTGTAGAGAAAGGCATCGCCCACTTTCATTTCGGCGGGGACGGTCTGTGCCGGATCCCACGCTTCCACATACGCCTTGTCCTTGTGGCTGCCGGGCAGGACACGCGTCGCGCCGAGTTCCTCGGTGACATCGTCCAGCGCAATCATGGCGCTGAGCGTGATCTCCGGACAGTTGGGCCAGAGCGCCATGCAGTATTGCGACCAGTTCATGCAGTCGCGATGCAGCACCTGCGCCGGCGAGCCGGGACCGATCAGCATCGCCTGTCCGGTGTTCACCCAGTATGAGCCGCAATTGGGCAGCAGCATCGCGTCCGCCATCTGCCGGTAGAAATCGTTCTCCAGCATCTCGAAGTAGGCGGGCGAGATTTTCCCAAGACTTGAGAAGCGGGTGGTGTTTGCGCCGGCGAAACCCTTGCCGTCCGCACCGAGGCCTTGCGTCTGCCCGCCCGGCTTGAACCGCGCCGCCGCTTCCTCCACCGCGTCCGCCATGGTGCGGATCGTCGCGCGCGCGAACATGCCTTCGATGACGACGCCGCCGTCTTCTTCCAGCAGGGCGAGCGCCTGGGCAGCCGGCGTCGATGCGGAGAGGCGCTTCAGCATGACAGTCTCTCGTGCAAACGCTTACGCCGTCGCGAACTTGATCGGCAGTTTCTTCGGGCCGTTGACGAAGACGCTTTGCGAGTTCTTCGGCTCGCCGTTCAGCGCCACTGATTTCAGGCGCGGCAACAGTTCCTCGAAGAGAATCCGCATCTCCATCTTGGCGAGATGCTGGCCCAGGCACACATGCGCGCCATAACCGAAAGCGACATGCTTGTTGGGGCTGCGGTCGGCGCGGAACTTCTCAGGATCGGCGAAAACCTCCTCATCGCGGTTGCCGGAGGCGTAGCACAGCATCAGCCAGTCTCCCTTGGCGATCTTGCGCCCGCGCAGCTCCGTGTCGGCGGTGGCGGAGCGCATGAAGTGCTTCACCGGCGTGGTGTAGCGGATGGCCTCGTCGATCAAGCCGGGGATCAGCGCCGGATTGGCACGGACTTTCTCGAACTGCCCGGGGTCTTCGGCGAGGGCCCACATCGCGCCCGCGGTGGAGGACGAGGTGGTGTCGTGCCCCGCCGTGGCGACGATCACATAATAGGACAGCGCCTCGAATTCGCTGATCGGCTGGCCGTCGATTTGCGAATTGGCGATGACGGTGGCGAGGTCGTCCTTCGGATTGGCCCTGCGGTCCGCGGTGATCTTGGCGAAGTACTGGTAGAAATCCATCAGCACCCCCTGGATGGCGGCGAGCGCCTTCTCCGGGTCTTCTTCGCGCGGCGCGCGGCCCAGATCGGGATCGGACGCGCCGAACAGCTCCTGCGTCAGCATCAGCATGCGCGGCTCGTCGGACTCCGGCACGCCAAGGATCTCCATGATGACGTGCAGCGGATAATGCAGCGCGATCTCGTTCACGAAATCGCATTGGCCGTTCTTCGCCATCATCTTGTCCACCGATGCCCGAGCGATGCGGCGGATGCGCTCTTCCAGCGACCTGATGTTCTGCGGCAGGAACCAGCTTTGCGTCAGGATGCGGTATTTCGGATGGTCGGGTGCATCCATCTGCACGAGGCTGCGCACCAGGTGCGGGCTGCCGCCGGTCATCTTGCGCACTTTCTCGTCGGCCTCCTTGTTGGTGAGCGTGGTCGGCAGGTCGCCGTTGTGGAACAGCGCGTTCTGGCGGCTCACCTCGAGAATGTCGGCGTGCTTGGTCACCACCCAGAACGGGTCATAGCCTTCCACCTTCGCCCGGCCGAGCGGATTGTTGGCGCGCAGCCACTTGTAGGAATCGTAGATGGTGTGATCGGCATAGGCGGCGGGCGTCACGAGGTTGACGGCGATGTCGTTCGGAATGGTTTCTGCGGTCATGGCATTCGCTCCGTTTAAATTTTCCTCCCCCGTTTACGGGGGAGGGGGACCGCGAAGCGGTGGACGGGGCAAGCGCTGAAGGCCCCGTCTGTCTCGCTTAGCTCGACACCCCCCCGTAAACGGGGGAGGAAAGTTGCGCGCTCAATTCACTCTCCGCTCGCGGCCTTCCCAATAAGGCTCGCGCAGCTTGCGCTTGAATATCTTGCCCGAATCCTCGCGCGGCAGGTCAGCCGCGAAATCAATCCGCTTGGGGACTTTATAGCCCGCCATGTGCGCGCGCAGATAATCGCGCACGCCGCTTTCCGTCAGCGATTGGCCCGGCTGCGGCTGCACCACCGCCAGGACCGCTTCGCCGTATTCCTCGTCGGGCACGCCAAACACCGCGCAGTCGGCGACGCCGGGCATCTTGTGCAGCACCGACTCGATCTCCGCCGGATAGATGTTCACCCCGCCGGAGATGATCATGTCCTTGGCGCGGTCGCACAGATACAGGAACCCGTCCTTGTCGAAATAGCCGATGTCGCCGGGCGTGATGAGGCCGGACTTCTCGCTGTCGCGGCGCTTCTGGTCGTCGCCGTGATAGGTGAAATCGGCGATAGCATGCACGCGGCAGATGACTTCGCCGGTCTCGCCCTGCGGCACGGCATTGCCCGCATCGTCCACCACGCGCACATCCGCTTCGGGGATCGGCTTGCCGACGGTGCCGGGATGGACGAGCCATTCCTCCGAAGTGCAGAACACCACCATGCCCACTTCGGTCGAGCCGTAATATTCGTTGATGACCGGGCCCCACCATTCGATCATCGCGCGCTTGATCGGCGGCGACACCGGGGCCGCGGCATGGATCACGAATTGCAGCGACGAGGTGTCGTATTTCCGGCGCACGTCTTCCGGCAGCTTGAGCAGCCGGTTGAACATGATCGGCACCATGTGAACATGGGTGACGCGATGCTCCTCGACCAGGCGCAGGAAATCCTCCGGATCGAAACGCGGCTCCAGGATGACGTTCGCGCCCAGCCGCGCGGCTATCAGGCCATAGGCGTTTGGCGCGGAGTGATACATCGGCCCGACAATGGCGGCGACGATCTTGTCCGGCGGCGCGCTGGTAAAACCCATGCCGCGCGCAATGATCTTCGTCTGCACCGCGATCTGCTCTGGCGTCGGCGGGTTGCGGCGCACGCCCTTCGGCCGGCCCGTGGTGCCGGAGGTGTAGATGATGGTGCCGGGACCTTCGGCCACGTCAGTCTTCGGCGGAAAACCGTTCAGCCACGCGCGCCATTCCTTCATGTCCTTCGGCACGGTGCAGCTTTCGGCGGCGATGCCGTAAGCGGTTCGGATTTCCGGCGGCGTTTCCACCGCGATCACCGGCACGCCCTTGGGAATTGCCGCGCGGATGGGCGCGATCAGGTCGGCATGGATGACGATGGCCTTGGCGCCGGAATTCTCGAACAGGTAACGCGCCTCGTCTTCGGTGTAGTGCCAGTTCACCGGCACCGGATAGGCGCCGACCAATCCGGCGGCGAAGCTGGCTTCCAGAAACGCGAAGTCGTTGCGCAGGTAGAGCGCGATGGTGTCGCCGCGGCCGATGCCGAGGCTGGCAAATCCGCCGGCGGCACGCGCGGCATTCGCCATGACCTCATCGGTCGTGGTGACGCGCGCGCCGCTGCGGATCTCTGCCATCAGTTCACCCGCCGCTCTTTTCCGGCCCAGTACGGTTCACGAAGTTCGCGCCTTAAAATTTTCCCGCTCGCATTGCGCGGCAGGGCGGGAATGAACTCCACCGATTTGGGCGTCTTGTATCCGGCAAGCCTTTGCCGCGCCCAGTCGATAATGCTTTGCGCATTCGGCTTGGCGCCGGGTTTCAACACCACCATCGCCTTCACCGCTTCGCCCCATTTGTCATCCGGCACGCCGATGACGGCGACGTCGGCGACATCGGGATGGCCGTAGATCGCGCTTTCCACTTCGGCGGGATAGACGTTCTCCGCGCCGCTGATGATCATGTCTTTCACGCGGTCGTGGATGTAGATGTAGCCGTCTTCATCCATGTATCCGGCGTCGCCGGTGCGCAGCCAGCCGTCCTTGTCGATCGTCTTGGCGGTGGCTTCCGGCAGGTTCCAGTAACCGGCCATGTTCCAGGGCGAGCGGGTGGCGATCTCGCCCACTTCGCCCGTCTTCAGCGTGTTGCCGGCCTCGTCGATGATCTTGATCTCCACGCCCGGCAGCGGCTTGCCCGCGGCGCGCATGCGCGGAGAACCCTTCATGTCGTGATCTTCCGGCGGCAGCGCCACGATGGTGCCGGTGGTTTCGGTCATGCCGTACATCTGCGCGAAACCGCAGCCGAACACCTCCACCGCCTCGCGCAGCAGTTCCAGCGGAATGGGCGATGCGCCGTAACCGATCGTCTTCATGCGCGAATAATCTGTGGAACGCGCGCGCGGATCGCGCAGCACGATCTGGATTGCCGCGGGCACGAGGAAGATCTTGCTCACGCGCTCATTGGCGATGAAGTCCAGAACCTTGCCCGGATCGAACTCGCGCGCGACGATTCCGGTGGCGCCGTTGCGAAGGCCCATCAGGCCCCAGCCCGAGCCGCCGATATGGGCGACCGGCATCGCGACAAGGCTGATGTCGTCGGCCTCCCAGCGGTTCCAGTTGAGGTCCGCCGCCTTCATGATTTTGTTGGTCTCGACGAAATTGGCATGGGTCAGCATCGCGCCCTTCGGCCGCCCGGTGGTGCCGGAGGTGTAGAGCTGGATGGCGATGTCCTTTTCCGTGAGCTGGACGTTCGGCGGCGCATCGCTCGCGGCATCGCGCCATTGTTTGAAGGTCTTCCATTCTGGCGCGCCGCCTTCCATGGCGATGACCGTCTTCACGCCCGCCGCTTCCTTCAGAACTTCCTTCGCCGCGCCGATGAATTCGGGGCCGACGAAGAACATGGGGGCTTTGGAGTCATTGACCATGTAGGCGATTTCCGGCGGCGCCAGGCGCCAGCCGATGGGTGTGGTCACCGCGCCCATCTTCGCCGCGCCCAGGAACAGCTCGAAATAATGATCGCTGTTCTTGCCGAGATAGCAGATGCGGTCGCCCTTCTTCACGCCGCTGGAAAGAAGCGCGTTCGCCACCTGGTTGGTATGGCGGTCGAACTCCGCGAAGGTCGTGTTGCGGCCTTCGAAGGAGAAGGCGGTCTTGTTGGGCTGCGTTTGGGCAAAGGTGCGGGGGATATCCGCGATTGTCTTCCAGTCCTGTTCTTTCATCTATGCATTCCACCACGGATAGCGGGACGGCATGTCCTTTGACACCTTGCCCGGAAATTTCGGTTTGCGTTTTTCGAGGAAGGCCGCGACGCCTTCCTTCACATCGCCGGATGCGCCGAGGTCGACGGCGAGCGGACCGTCCACCTTGAGCAATCCGAACGGATCGTTGTCGCCGGAGAATCGCCACAGCATCTGGCGCGTGAGCGCGATGGAGACGGGCGCGGTTTCCTCCGCGATCTCGCGCGCGATGGCCTGCGCGGTGGCGAGCACCCTGTCCGGCTCGACCACTTCGCTGACGAGCCCGCCGTTCAACGCTTCCTGCGCATCGAACATCTTTCCCGACAGGCACCAGCGCATCGCCTGGCTCATGCCCACGATGCGCGGCAGGAACCATGCGGAGCCCGCTTCCGGCACCAGCCCGCGGCGCGCGAAGACGAAGCCGAACTTCGCGTTGTTCGCCGCGATGCGGATATCCATCGGCAAGGTGAGCGTGAGGCCCACGCCGACCGCCGCGCCGTTGATCGCGGCGATGGAGGGTTTGCGGCAATTGAAGATCGCACCGACGAAGCCTGCGCCATTGGTGCGCTGCCCGCTCGGTTTCGCGCCGCCGCCGAAGAGCTTCGCGCCGGGGCCCGTCGCGGAGGTATCGAAGCTCGATGCGCCGCCGGAAATATCCGCGCCCGCGCAGAAGCCACGGCCCGCGCCGGTGACGACGATGGCGCGCACCTCGTCGTTCTCGTCCGCTTCGAGGAACGCGGATTCGATCTCGCGGCCCATCTGCGCCGTATAGGCGTTGAGCTTCTCCGGGCGGTTCAGCGTGATGGTCAGCACGCCGCCATCAAGACCGGTGAGGATCTGTTCGTAAGCCATTTCTGCTCCCTGCACAGGCGCTTCTATCGAGCGCTTCGGTGCTTTCCTTTCCTCCCCCGTTTACGGGGGAGGGGGACCGCGAAGCGGTAGAGGGGGCGACGGTGCGCCACGGCCC
>DATIVW010000116.1:0-3677 GCA_035465595.1 Rhizomicrobium sp.
GGTACTTCGGGAAATAGCTTCGTGGCGATTGTGGAATTCGGCCCGAAGGTCCGCGCCATCGCGGTGACGGCGGGCGGCGAGAGCGGTGATCCGAAATCGCCTCATTTCAATGACGAGGCCGTCAGATATACGCGCGGCGAACTGCGACCGGTCTATTTTTATCCCGAAGAGCTGAAGGGACATGTGGAGCGCCGTTATCGCCCTGGCGAAGCGATTTCAGCGCCTTAGCGCGCCTCTCCGCGTTTCGGATAAGAGCATTCCAATTTGTGACAGCAGTGCACGCGCACCCCGTGTGCGCAGGGCGCATGGCCGTATGGCTTGAAATTGATTGCCTAGGCAACCATTGTCTCGGCAGACGATTGGATGGGCCGTCATGGCAAAACCACATTTCAGCGCAGGGGATTTCAATTGCCGCAAGTCGCTGGGCTATCTGACCCGGCGGGTTCAGAACCTGACAACGCCGCATGCGGAAGCCATCTTCGCGGATCAGGACCTCAGTTTCACGCAGTGGATTTCGTTGATGGGCCTCAGCGAAGGCGTGGCCAAGACTAGCGCCGACCTAGCCCGCCATCTCAATCATGACGCCGGCGCCACCACCCGGCTTGTCGACCAGCTGGTGGATCGCGGCTGGGTGAAGCGCGAGCGCAGCAAAGAAGACCGGCGTGTCGTCAATCTTTCGCTCACGCCGCAGGGCCGCGCCATGGCGCGCATGCACGTGCCGCCGATCGTCGATTTCTGGAATCACATCACCAGCGAATTCTCTGCGCAGGAAACCAAGCAGCTCATCGCGTTGCTCACGCGCCTCATCGCACGGCTGGAAGCGGAGCCGGCGCGGGAGCCTTTGGTGAAGGAAAAGAAGGGGGCCATGAAATGAAACGCCTTCTTGGTCTTCTGCTCGCAACAACTTTATTGGCCGGATGTGTGGACGCCCCATCCACTGTCCCGAGCCAGACGGCGCTCAAGCCTCAGTCTCTCGGCTTGAGCGCCGCCCCTACGCCCCCGATCGCCGATGCCTGGTGGAAGGCGTTCGGCGATCCACAGCTTGATGCGCTGGTTGATCAGGCGCTCAAAGGCAGTCCCACGCTGCAAGTCGCGTTGGCGCGGATGCGTGAAGCACAAGCACAGCTTTCCGTGAGCCGCGCCTCCACCTATCCGCGACTGACCCTCGACGGACAGGAACAGCGCACGCATTTCAGCAGCAACTACATCATCCCCCCGCCCTTCGGTGGAACGATGCGGTGGTACGGCCAGGTGCAGGCCAATTTGTCGTGGTCACTCGATCTCTTCGGCAAACAGGCCGCTGAAGTCGATGCCGCGCGGTCCAATTCCGAAGCCGCCGCGCTCGATGCCGAAGCTGCGCGCCTTGCACTCGCGGGTGCGGTCACGCAGGCTTATGTATCGCTTGATCGCGCCTATCTGCTGGCGGATGTCGCAGCGGAAACCGTCAAACAGCGCGAAGGCGTTCTGCACCTCACGGCAGGCCGCGTAAACAGCGGGCTCGACAGCAAGGCATCGGACGAGCAGGCCAAGGCGCTTCTGGCCATCGCGAAGGAAGATCTCATCCGCGCCAACGCGGCGCGCGATCTTGCGGTGCATCAGATAGCTGCGCTCATCGGCCGAGGTGCGGATGCGTACAGTATCGTCCGGCCGAACCTGAATCGTGGTGCGCTGGCATTGCCGGCGGTGCTCCCGGCTGATCTTCTTGCGCGCCGTGCGGACATCGCTGCAGCCGAAGCGCGCATCGACGCCGCCACCGCCGGACGACACGCCGCGCATCAGGCGTTCTATCCCGACATCAATCTGATCGGTGCGGCCGGCTTTGCGGCCATCGGGCTCAGCACTTTGTTCAACAGCGGTTCCGGCCAATATGGCATCGGTCCGGCCATACATCTGCCGATCTTCGATGCCGGCGAATTGCGCGCCAAATATGCGGGCGCCACGGCGCAGCTCGATCAGGCCGTCGCCACCTACAATGAATCCGTCGTCACCGCAGTGAAGCAGGCGGCGGACGCGATCACACAGCTTCAAGCGCTGGAAGGTCAGGCCGCGCAGCAAGGCGAAGCCTTGCGCGCGTCCAGTGCGAGTTTCGATCTTGCCACACGGCGCTATCGCAGCGGGCTCTCGCCGCAACTCAATGTGCTCAATGCCGAAGACGTTCTCATCCAAGCCAAGCGCCAGGAAGCTTCCATCGCCGCTGATCTTCTGTCCGCGCGCGTCTCGCTGTTGATGGCGTTGGGCGGCGGATACACGCCTCCCAAAACCAATATTGCTTCCAACGATCAGGACCGCAGCCAATGAAATATCCGAGCGAAGATGGCAAGACCGATGCGCAGAACACGCGCCGCCGCTGGTTGATGATTCTGGCGGCCGTCGTGGTCGTGGGCGTGCTGATCTACGGGCTCTACTGGCTGCTCTATGCGCGCCACTTTGAATCCACGGACGATGCCTATGTCGGTGGCGATGTGGTGTCGATCACCAGCCGCGATCCAGCGACCGTGGTGGCACTGCATGCCGACAACACACAGACGGTGCGGCGCGGGCAGCTTCTTGTCGAATTCGATCCCAGCAAGGCCGAGGCCGCGTTCGAAGCGGCGAAGGCGGATCTGGCGCGCGCCGTGCGTGGCACCCGCACCAATTTCTCCAAGGTCGATCAGTTCCACGCGCAGGTGAATGCCGCGCGCGTGGCGCTCGATCAGGCGCAGGCAGATTACCGCCGCCGCCAGACCGCCGGCGATTCCGTGTCGCGCGAAGAACTCAATCATGCGCGTGATGCCGTGACCTCGGCGCAAGCCAACCTAAAGGCGGCCGAAAGCGGTTTGGCGCAGGCGCAGGCAGCCGTGCAGGGAACCAAGCTCTCGACCAATCCCGATGTGCTCGCCGCGATCGCGCAATTGCGTTCGGCCGCGATCACGCTTTCGCACATGAAGCTTTATGCACCGGTGGAGGGCGTCATCGCGCAGCGCACCGTGCAGGTGGGCCAGCAGGTCGCTGCCGGAACGCCACTGATGGCGGTGGTGCCGCTCAACACGGTTTGGATCGATGCCAACTTCAAGGAAGGTCAGCTCGAAGACATGCGCATCGGCCAGCCGGTGACGGTGACCGCCGACATTTATGGCGGCGGCGTGACCTATCACGGCAAGGTGTTGGGCCTGGGCGCCGGGTCGGGCAGCGCCTTCGCCTTGCTGCCGCCGCAGAACGCATCCGGCAACTGGATCAAGATCGTGCAGCGCGTTCCCGTGCGCATCGCGCTCGATCCAAAGGAATTGCGCGATCATCCGCTGCGCGTCGGTCTCTCGGTGGATGTGGAAGTGGACGTGCGCGATACCGCCGGTTCCTCTATCGGCGCGCCGGGCGTCAAGCATGAGGTGCGCGGCTATATCGGCGATTACAGCGACGCCTCTATCGACCGTTTGATCAAACAAATCCTCGCGCAGAACGGCGCGTGAGGAGGGCGCGATGAGCGGCCAGGGTACGCCAGAACTCAAACCGCTTGCGGGAAGCCAGCTCGCGATCACCTCGATCGCGCTGGCGCTCGGTACCTTCATGCAGGTGCTGGATACCACCATCGCCAACGTGTCGCTGCCCACCATCGCTGGAAATCTCGGCGCCTCTACGGATCAGGGCACTTGGGTCATCACATCCTTCGCCGTTGCGAACGGCGTGGCCGTGCCGCTCAC
>DATIVW010000117.1:0-3776 GCA_035465595.1 Rhizomicrobium sp.
GATTCCAAGCACTGGCTGGACTTCTATCGCGCGCGGCTGCGGACGCCTGCGCCGCCGGCGCAGATGCTGGTATGCACGAGATTCGCACCCGCACCCGATTCCCTGCCAAGGGACGTCCCCGCCTATCCGGGGCATCCGTTCGCCTTCATCGCGAAACTGCTGCGCGCCCGCATCGCAATGGCGCTCGGCCTCTGACGGCCGCTAATGCGCGTCGGCGCCCGTGATGTAGAGATTGTGCTCGCCATAGGCGATGTAGAGATGCAGCTTGCTGAGGATGCTCATGCCTATGATGATCGGCGGTTCGACATCGCCCAACTTCGACGAACTCCGTGGAACGAGTATGATATGCGGGTTGGTGACGACTATGTCGCCAAATGAAAGGGTTTTGAACGGGTAGCGATAACCCTGAAACTTCTCTTCCTTGGGATCCAGCGCTTTTAGGTCCGGGCTCTTGGGATCGACGCCCAAAGTATCCCGCGCATATTCGTAACTCATGATGGACGTGGTTGATCCGGTATCCAATATGGCGCGCGTCGGCTTTCCGTCGAGCGTCACGTCGATCTCGATATGGTGATCGTATTCATTCACCTTGAATGGAATCTGCGCAAAATAACCTCTCGTCCAATAAACCACACCGCCATAGCAATGCTTTTGCGAGAACAGCGAGAACTTGTTATTGGCGAAATCGAAGTCGACGTCGTTTGCGCCCAGAACGTCCGGCGCGATCGTTCCTTGCGCCTCCTTTGGCAGAACATCGTCCGGCATCACGACGAAATTGAACTTGTAAGCGTTGAGGCCGCCGAAATTGACACGGCTGGCGGAGACATAGCGGGTAAGATTCTTGCCGCCAAACATGGTCTCGCCCGTGAAGACTTGCCAGTTGCGAGGCAGGCCGAGCTTGTCCACCGCGCTATCCTTCAGGGACGAATAGACGCCGCCCGTATCGACCAGCATGGCAACGGCCTGATCATTGATCGTCATCGGCACGAGGACGCCGCCAGACTCGCTCCTGCTCATTTCGACGCTGGTCGCCCTGTTGAGCACGCAGGTATCCGCTTCAGCCCTTGAGACCAAGCAGAACAGAACGGCGATTGCCACGATTGCAGATTTCATTGCCCACCCCCAAATGGAGGCTAGAGGACGGGAAAGGAAAGCTCAATATAGATTACGCCGCATCCTTCGCGCGCGGGTCGTAGTTCAGGATCGGCGACAACCAGCGTTCCGCCGTCGCCATGTCCCAGCCCTTGCGCCTTGCGTAGTCTTCCACCTGGTCGCGCTCGATCTTGCCGGTGCCGAAATAGCGGCTGGCAGGATGAGAGAAATAGAAGCCGCTCACCGCCGAGCCCGGCCACATGGCAAAGCTCTCTGTCAGCTTGATGCCGGCCCTGGCTTCCGCGTCCAGCAGCTTGAACAGCGTGCCCTTCTCGGTGTGGTCGGGCTGCGCGGGATAACCCGGCGCCGGGCGGATGCCGCGATAGCGCTCCCTGATCAGTTCGGCATTCGAGAAGTTCTCGTCCGCCGCATAGCCCCAGAATTCCTTGCGCACGCGCTCGTGCATGCGCTCGGCGAAGGCTTCGGCCAAGCGGTCGGCCAGCGCGCGCAGGAGGATGGCGGAGTAATCGTCCTTCTCCGCCTCGAAACTCTTGACGTACTCGTATTCGCCATGGCCCGCGGTCACCGCAAAGCCGCCGATGAAGTCTTCGCCCTTGCCGATGGGCGCGATGAAATCGGCCAGCGCCTGGTTTGGCTTGTCGCTTTCGCGGTTCATCTGCTGGCGAATGCTGTGCAGGCGCTGGATCGGGAATTTGCGCGCCTTGTCGCCATAGACGACGATGTCGTCGCCGTCGCTGTTGGCGGGCCAGAAGCCGACGACGGCCTTCGCCGTGAGCCACTTCTCGTCCACGATCTTCTTCAGCATCGCCTGCGCATCCTTGTAGAGACCGCGCGCGGCTTCGCCGACCTTGTCGTCTTCGAGAATGGATGGGAATTGCCCCGCCAGCTCCCAGGTCTGGAAGAACGGCGTCCAGTCGATATAGGGGACGAGCTCGCCGAGGTCATAAGGACCATATTGCCTGGTGCCGAAATAGGTGGGGACCGGCGGGGTGTAGCTCGCCCAGTCGATCTTTTCCCTGTTGTCGCGCGCCTGCTGCAGCGTGAGGCGGCGGCCCGGCGCCCGCTGCGCGGCATGGCGGGTGGCGATCTCCTCATACTCGCGGCGCGTGGCGGAAACGAAATCGGCATTCTGCGTCTTGCTCAGAAGCGACGACGCCACGCCCACGGCGCGCGACGCGTCGGTGACATAGACCGTCTGCCCACGCCGATAGCCCGGATTGATCTTTACGGCGGTGTGGACCTTGGAGGTCGTCGCACCGCCGATGAGCAGCGGAATGTCGAAGCCCTGCCGCTCCATCTCGTTGGCGACATGCACCATCTCGTCCAGCGACGGCGTGATGAGGCCGGAAAGGCCGATGATGTTCGCGCCCGCCTCGCGCGCCGTGTCGAGGATCTTCTGCGTCGGCGTCATCACGCCGAGATCGATCACCTCATAGCCGTTGCACTGCAGCACCACGCCGACGATGTTCTTGCCGATGTCGTGGACATCGCCCTTCACCGTGGCCATGACGATCTTGCCGGCGGGTTCCTTCGTCTGGCTCTTCGCCTGCTCGGCTTCCATGAACGGCAGCAGGTGCGCGACCGCCTTCTTCATCACGCGCGCGCTCTTCACCACCTGCGGCAGGAACATCTTGCCCGAGCCGAAGAGATCGCCGACCACGTTCATGCCCGCCATCAGCGGGCCCTCGATCACGTCCAGCGGCTTGTCCGCTTCCAGCCGCGCGGCCTCGGTATCTTCCACCACGAAGCTGTCGATGCCGTGGACCAGCGCATGCGTCAGGCGTTCCTGCACCGGCAGCGTGCGCCATGCGGCGTCTTCCACCTGCGCCGCCGCGGCGCCGCCCTTGTATTGCTGGGCGATCTCAAGAAGCTTCTCGGTCGCATCCGGCGAGCGGTTGAACAGCACGCCCTCGATCGCCTCGCGCAGGGGCGTGGGGATGTCCTGATAGACGGCGAGCTGGCCGGCATTGACGATGCCCATGTCCATGCCCGCCTTGATGGCGTGGAACAGGAAGATGGAGTGCATCGCCTCGCGCACGGTGTCGTTGCCGCGGAAGGAGAACGAGAAGTTCGACACGCCGCCCGAGACGTGCGCCAGCGGCATTTCCTGCCGGATGACCCGCGCCGCCTCGATGAAGGCGTGGCCGTAATCGTTGTGCTCCTCGATGCCTGTGGCCACCGCGAAGATGTTGGGATCGAAGATGATGTCTTCCGGCGGGAAGCCCACCTTGTTCACCAGAACGTCATAGGCCCTGCGGCAGATCCCCACCTTCCGCTGCAGGGTGTCGGCCTGCCCCGTCTCGTCGAACGCCATGACTACCACGGCGGCGCCGTAGCGCATGACTTCCTTCGCGTAGTGGATGAACCGCTCCTCGCCTTCCTTCAGCGAGATGGAGTTCACGATAGGCTTGCCCTGCGTGCATTTCAGGCCCGCCTCGATGACAGACCATTTGGAGCTGTCGATCATCACCGGTACGCGCGCAATATCCGGCTCACCCGCCGCCATGTTGAGGAAGCGGCGCATCGCGGCTTCGGAATCGATCAGGCCTTCGTCCACATTGACGTCGATGATCTGCGCGCCGTTCGCCACCTGGTCGCGCGCAACGGTGAGCGCGCCTTCGTAATCGTTGGCGGCGATGAGCTTGCGGAATTTGGCGGAGCCG
>DATIVW010000118.1:0-5243 GCA_035465595.1 Rhizomicrobium sp.
GACCTGCGGGATGTCATCTATTTCTTCTCGCTGATCGGCCTGTTCCTGCTGGTGAACATCGTCGTCATCGACCTGAAGCGGACGAGCTGAGATGAAGCCGATCTCGCGCCGCGTCTATGCCCTCGCCGCCATCGTCCTGGCAGCCGTCATCTTCATCGCGGTCAACATCGCGGCCAACACCGGCCTCACCGCCGCCAAGCTCGACCTCACGCAGAACGGCCAGTTCACGCTCTCCGACGGCACCAAGCACATCATCGCGAACCTGCAGGAGCCCGTCATGCTGCGCTTCTTCTATTCCAGGAAGGTCGCCGCCGATTACGCGCAGATCGACGCCTACGCCCATCGCGTGCGCGACCTGCTGCAGGAATATGCCGCGCGCAGCAACGGAAAGATCATCCTGCAGGAAGTCGATCCCGAGCCGTTTACGCCGGCAGAAGACGAAGCCACCGCCAACGGCCTCACCGGCGCGCCGACCGACAGCGGCGTCGCGGTCTATTTCGGGCTCGTCGCCACCAATACCGTCGGCGACAAGGAAGCGGTGCCGTTCTTCGCCGCCGAGCGCGAGCCCTACCTGGAATACGACCTGTCGGCGCTGCTCTATCGCCTCTCCAATCCGAAGAAGGCGAAGGTTGCGATCCTCTCCGGCCTGCCGCTCGACGGCGGCGGGATGCAGGCGATGATGCAGGGCGGCGCGCAGCCCAACATGATCTACAGCCAGCTCCAGCAGAGCTACGACACGCAGATGCTCGATCCTGGCTTCACCGCGATCCCGCGCGATGTCGATGTCCTCGTAGTCGCGCAACCCAGCGCGCTGAACGCGGCGCAATCGCAAGCCATCGACCAGTTCGTGCTCGGCGGCGGGCGCGCGCTGGTGTTCGTCGATCCGAATTCGGAGATGGCCTCACAGGCGAGCGGCGGCGGTGAGCCCGCGGTATCGGACCTGCCGAACCTGCTGAAGAGCTGGGGCGTGGTCTACAATCCGCAGAAGGTCCTCGCCGATCGCGAGCTCGCGCAGCAGGTCCAGACCTCCAACGATCCGCGCAATCCCACGGCGCGCTATCCGATCTGGCTGCATCTGGGCGCCGCGAACTTCAACAAGACCGATCAGGTGACGTCGCAGCTTCAGGCGCTGAACCTTGCCAGCGCCGGCGCGATCTCGCCGGTGAAAGGCGCGACCACCACGTTCACGCCGCTGGCGTCATCGTCCGACCAGGCAGACCTGCTGGATGCGCCGGTAGTGCGCGTCACGCCGCGGCCGCAGGATCTGTGGAACCTCATTCATCCGGCCGGATCGCCCTACACCATTGCCGCGCGCATCAATGGCCCGGCGAACACGGCGTTCCCGCAAACCGCGAAGATCAAGTCGGCCAAGGCGATCAACGTCATCGTCATGGCGGACAGCGACATCTTCGACGACCGCTTCTGGGTGCACACGCAGGACCTGTTCGGCAAGCGCCTGGCCCAGCCCTTCGCGGACAACGCCGCCTTCGTGCTGAATGCGGTGGAGAATCTCACCGGCTCGTCCGACCTCATCTCACTGCGCACCCGCGCTTCCAGCGACCGGCCGTTCACCGTGGTGAAAAAGATGCAGGCCGAGGCACAGGCGCAATACCAGCAGGAAGCCGACGCGCTGCAGGCCCGCCTCACCGACACCGAGCAGCGGCTACATGCGCTGGAACAGGGACAGGCCGCGAACGGCCAGAATTCGAAGACGCTCTCGCCCGCGCAGCAGGCGGAGGTCGAACAGTTCAAGCGCGATCTCATCAGCACCCGCGCCCAGCTTCGTGACGTGCAGGCCAATCTGCGCAGCGATATCGATGCGCTGGGAAGCTTCCTCGCCTTCGTGAACATCGCACTCGTGCCGATCCTGGTGTCGATCTTCGCGCTGGTGCTGGCATTCATACGCAGGCGGCGCCGCGCGCGGGCGGTGGCGGCATGATGACCGCGCTCACATCCGATCCGCGCCGCCGCAACCTGGCGATCCTCGCCGCCATCGCGGCGCTATCGATCCTGCTCGCTGCACTGGGCCTGTGGCACCAGTCGGCGATGATGGGCCCGAAAACTGAAATCGAGACGGTTTTCCCGAAATTGCCCGGCGAGGTGCGCAAAGTCGCGCGCATCCACATCGTGTCGAAGGCCCATGGTGTGCTCGACATCGCGTTCAACCCGCAGAAAGGCTGGGTGCTGCCGCAGCACTCCAACTACCCGGCGTCATTCGAGACTTTGCGCGCAACGGTCGTGGGCCTCGCCGCGTTGCAGACCATCGAGCCGGCGACGGCGCGTCCCGACTGGTATGGCAAGATCGCGGTCGACGCGCCACCCAAGGGCAACGGGACGCTGATCGAACTGCTGGACGACAAGGGCGGAACCCTCGCCTCGCTCATCATGGGCCGCGAGATCGATATCGGCGACACCACCGGCGCCGCCGGCATCTTCATCCGCAAGCCCGGCGACAAACAGAGCTGGCTGGCGCGCAGCGTGTTCGAGCCCAAGAGCGAGGCCGGCGACTGGCTCGACAAGAATGTCGTTTCCATCGATCGCGCACGCATCGAGGAGACGGACGTCACGCCCATCAGCGGCCCGGCCTTCACCGCGCGGCGCGACAAGCCCAGCGATGCGGGCTTCACATTGTCGCCCATCCCCGCTGGCCGCGAGCTTGCCTATGAGGGCGCGGCCGATTCCATCGCCGCGGCGATCACGGGATTTGCGTTCGACGACGTCCGCCCGGCGACCGACCTGGACTTCACCAATGCGCCCCGGATCGTGACCCGCACCTTCGATGGACTCGTGGTTACCGTTCAGATCGTCACGGAAGGCCCGGATTTCTGGGCCACGGTCTATGCCGAGGGCGACCCCGGACACCCTGACGCGGAGCGCGAGGCCCGCGCCATGGATGCACACG
Source organism: Rhizomicrobium sp. (assembly GCA_035465595.1). Lineage (GTDB taxonomy): Bacteria > Pseudomonadota > Alphaproteobacteria > Micropepsales > Micropepsaceae > Rhizomicrobium. The sequence continues at coordinate 2,903 of DATIVW010000118.1, forward strand.
CCAACGGATGGGCCTATAAGCTGCCGGACTACAAGGGCAAGCTTTTCATGACCACGCTGGACTCACTCCTGAAGCCCCTCGCGGCGAAGAAATGAACGCCGAGCCGATCGTACAGACCGGCGCGGACACCTCGTTCCTGCGCGACTGCTGGTACATGGCCGTGCTCGCGCGCGACGTGAAGCCGGGTGGCATGGTGCGCAAGCTGCTGCTCGGCGAGCCGGTGGTCATCGGCCGCATGAAGAACGGCGACGTGTTTGCCCTGCGCGACATCTGTCCGCATCGCGGCGTGCCGCTGTCTGCCGGAAAAGTCCTGAACGATGCGAGCGTGGAGTGCCCCTATCACGGCTGGCGCTTCCGGAAGGATGGCGTCTGTTCGCTCATTCCTTCCACGGTGGACGGGCAGGACAATATCGACCCGTCGAAGATCCGCGTACGCGCCTACCCTGTGCGCGAGCAGGACGGATTGGTCTGGGTTTACTTCGCCGCGAACGAACGCGCCGAGCCGGCGAGCGAGCCGCCGCGCGTGCCGATACCCAATGCGACGCCGCGCTGGGTCGAAAGCCAGACCTTCACCTGCGGCATCGACCACGCGGTGATCGGCCTGATGGACCCCGCGCATGCGCCCTATGTTCACGGCCGCTGGTGGTGGCGCGTAACGCCGCGCGAGAAGACCAAGCACTATGAACCGCTGCCAACCGGCTTCGTGATGACGCGGCATGCGCCATCGAAAGCCGCCTACAAGATTCTCGGCGGCGCCGATGTCTCCACCGAGATCACCTTCGAGCTTCCCTCTACGCGCTTCGAGAACATTCGCGGCACCATCTTCGGCCGCAGCTTTGATGTGTCCGGCCTGACCGTCTGCACGCCCATCGACGCGGACAACACGCAGGTGACGCAGATCTTCTTCTGGCCGACCTGGCTCGGCTTCCTGAAGCCCTTCTTCATGGCGATCGGCCCCACTTTCCTGGGCGACGACCGCCGCATCGTGGAACTCCAGAAGCAGGGGCTCGCGTTCAATCCGTCCCTGATGCTCATCCAGGATTCGGACGTCCCGGCCATGTGGTACCACCGCCTGAAGAAGGCCTGGGCCGAGTCCGTCGCCAACGGCACACCCTTCGTGAACCCGGTGAAGCCGCGGACGCTGAGATGGCGGAGTTAGACGGGTAAAACCGCGATTCCAATAAGCCTGTGCACTGCGGCAATTCTGGGGTTGCGGCAGCCGCATCAAGGGTCTAGACGATCCCCTTAACCTGCAATCTGACCGGGCCAAACGCGCGACTCGCGCGGGAGCGTCCGCGCGCGCGAGAAACGATGCCAAAACGCCAAGACATCCACACGGTCATGATCATCGGCGCGGGGCCTATTGTCATCGGGCAAGCCTGCGAGTTCGACTACTCCGGTGCCCAGGCGTGCAAGGCGCTCCGGGCCGAGGGCTACCGCGTGGTGCTGGTGAACTCCAACCCGGCCACCATCATGACCGATCCGGACATGGCGGACGCGACCTACATCGAACCCATCACGCCGGAATTCGTCGAGAAGGTCATCGCGCGCGAGAAGCCGAACGTGCCGGCTGGCCGCAAATTCGTGCTGCTGCCCACGATGGGCGGGCAGACCGCGCTCAACACCGCCCTCTCGCTCCGCAAGCGCGGGGTGCTGGAGAAATACGATATCGAACTGATCGGCGCCTCCGCCGACGCCATCGACAAGGCCGAAGACCGCGAACTCTTCCGCCAGGCGATGATGAAGATCGGGCTGGATGTTCCGACCGGCGTCACGCTGAAAGGGTATCTGCGGCACAAGAAGGACGATGCCGGCAACTTCCTCTATGACGGCCAGAACAATCCGATCATGGAGCTTTCGCCCGAAGCCTTCGCCCATGCGCTACAGGCACTGGATGAAGTCGGCCTGCCCGCCGTCATTCGCCCCAGCTTCACGCTCGGCGGCACCGGCGGCGGCATCGCCTACAACAAGGAAGAATTCTTCGAGATCGTGGAAGCGGGTCTCGATGCCTCGCCCACCAATGAAGTGCTGATCGAAGAATCTGTTCTCGGCTGGAAAGAATATGAGATGGAAGTCGTGCGCGACCGCGCCGACAATGCCATCATCGTCTGCTCCATCGAGAATGTGGATGCGATGGGCGTGCATACGGGCGATTCCATCACCGTCGCGCCGGCGCTGACGCTGACCGACAAGGAATATCAGATCATGCGCAACGCCAGCATCGCGGTGCTGCGCGAGATCGGCGTGGAGACGGGCGGCTCGAACGTGCAGTTCGCGGTGAACCCCGCGGACGGCCGCCTGATCGTGATCGAGATGAACCCGCGCGTGTCGCGTTCGTCGG
>DATIVW010000119.1:0-5530 GCA_035465595.1 Rhizomicrobium sp.
GCTCTTGCTCGCGTCACCTGAAACCGCGACGGACGACGACTACGGCCGTATCGAAAGCGTGGTGGCGCATGAGTATTTCCACAACTGGACCGGCAACCGCATCACCTGCCGCGACTGGTTCCAGCTTTCGCTCAAGGAAGGACTGACCGTCTTCCGCGACCAGGCGTTTTCCGCCGACATGCGCAGCGCTGCCGTGAAGCGCATCGAAGACGTCAAAATGCTGCGCATGCGGCAATTCGTGGAGGACGCCGGCCCCCTGGCCCATCCCGTGCAACCACAGAGCTACATAGAGATCGACAATTTCTACACAGCAACGATCTACGAGAAGGGCTCGGAAGTCATCGGCATGCTCAAAACGCTGGTTGGCGATGAAGGCTATCGCAAGGCCACCGATCTCTATTTCCAGCGCCATGACGGCGAAGCCGCCACGGTAGAAGACTGGGTAAGGTGCTTCGAGGACTCCTCGGGGCGCGATCTGTCCCAATTTCGGCTCTGGTATCGCCAGGCGGGCACGCCGACGATCGAAGCCGATGGCCGTTATGACGCCGCCAGGAAGACCTATGCGTTGACGTTGAAGCAGTCGCTCTACCCGACGCCGGGACAGCCAAAAAAGGAGCCTATGCACATCCCCGTGCGCCTTGGGCTCGTCGGCGAAAGCGGCCGGGCGCTCCCGCTGACGCTCGAAGGCGAGAACGCCACCGGTCCCGAGGAGCGCGTGCTCGAACTTACCGGCGCGCAGCAGACATTCACCTTTGTCGACGTGTCGGAGCCGCCGCTGCTGTCGATGGGCCGCCGATTCTCCGCCCCCGCCCATTTCCAATCGCCCATGAACCGCCAGTCGCGCGCCGAGCTGATGGGCCGCGATGCCGATCCGTTCAACCGATGGGAAGCCAGCCAGGCGCTTGCCACCGAACTGCTTCTGGAGATGGCAAGCAATGCGATTGCGGGCGCAGCACCGAAGGCCGACTCCACCTATCTCGATGCCGTCGGCCAGGCGCTCATCCAGGCCCGCGAGGATCATGCATTCGCGGCGCAGATGCTGGTGCCGCCGCTGGAAAGCGAAATCGCGCTCAAGATGACGCCCGCAGATCCGGATGCCATCAATAGCGCGCGCGTCGCACTGATCCGTGCCGTTCAGGCGGCGCACGGCGATACGATCGAACGGCTCTATCGTTCGCTCGACAGCACGGGCGAATTCTCGCCGGATGCGACATCCGCCGGACGCCGCGCGCTGCGCAACGTGCTGCTGCGCTATCTGACATCGGCGGACGACGAAGCGGCTGCCGCGCTGGCCGACACACACTACCGCAAGGCGACGAACATGACCGACATGATCGCCGGCCTTGCCGCACTCAGCCGCATGGCGTCGCCCAGGCGCCAGCTGGCGTTCGATCATTTTCACGACCGCTTCCGGACCAATCCGCTCGTCCTCGACAAGTGGATGGGCCTGCAGGCCGGCTCGCCGCTGCCGGACACCGCCGCGCATGTCCGTGAACTGACGAAACATCCCGCGTTCGACATGCGCAACCCGAACCGCGTTCGCGCGCTGGTCGGAGCATTCGCCGGCAACCATCTTCGCTTCCATGCGAAGGACGGGACAGGCTACGCGCTGGTGGGCGAGACCGTTCGTGCCCTGGACTCGATAAATCCGCAGGTCGCCGCCCGCATGGCCGGGGCTTTCGAGAACTGGCGGCGTTACGACGAAACCCGCCAAAAGCTGATGAAATCCGAGCTCGAGGCGGCCCTGAAGCAGCCCAAGGTGTCGCCAAATCTGTTCGAGGTCGCCTCGAAGATATTGGGATAAAATTCGACACGGACTCTGCGATTCGTATCATCGGGGTGAAACGAATCAGTCGGGGTGCGCAGAGCGCATAACATGGCGCAAGCGCGGGCAGCCCACGGATCGAGCGCAACCCTGACACGTCCCGTGTCCGGGGTGCTTGGAAGACTGACGCGCAATGTCCGCGTCATCGTGGTCCTGTCGGTCGTCCTCATAACCGGGAGCTTCGCTTCGGCCGCCGCCATCCAGATGCGTTTGGACCGCAGCCGCGCACTTGAGCAGGCCGCCTATCTTGAGTCGCGCAGGGCGGCCCAGGTCGCCACCGACTTTGCAGCCACCCTTGAGCGCTATGTGGCGCTCGGCGCCGCGTTCGCGAACTCCACCGAAACGGCGGAGACCTCCGCGGCGCTCTCCGAAGTCGGCGGCGCGGCGCTTCGCAACATAGCCATCCTCTCGCGCGACGGCCGGCTGCAATATGAGATGAAGAGCAATCCGAGCGCCTTCCTGCCGCTGCCGGCCACGGCATGGGCGGATGCACTCCGGCATCGTGCGATCCTGCCCAGCCGGGATGGCACCGCGACCATTATCGCCTTCACCACCGGCGAGAAGATTGTCGCCATGCAGCTCGACATGCGCGCCATCGTGCAGCCGGCGAGCATGGAAGAAACCGTGATCGCAACGCGCGACGGCCAGCTCCTTGCGCTGGGCAGCGACTGGAAGGACGTTCCGCCGATGGCGGCGCTGGCGACAGACGCGCCACAGGCCCGCATCGTCAACCTGCCGGACGAAAACCGGCTCGTGGCGTTATCGCCGGTGCCGAACTGGTCCGCCAGCGTCGGTGCTTCGGTGCGGACTGGAGAAGCGCTTGGGGCGTGGTATGGCGCCCTTCCGCTCTACTTCTTCCTGATCTTCGGCCCCTCGCTGGCCGGCGCAGGCCTCGCCGTCGTCTTCGTGCGCGAGTTCGAGAAGCGCGCCAAGACCGCCGAAGCAATAAAGAACCTGCGCTCGGTGAAGCCCGAAGATATGAAACTGCGGATTCGTCTCGCTGATGCCGAGCGTCGCGCGATCGAGGCCAATCGCGCCAAGACCGAATTCATCGGCCATATGAGCCACGAATTGCGCACACCGCTGAACGCCATCATCGGTTTTTCGGAAGTCATCGAGCGCGGCGTGTTCGGCCCGCCCGGCCATCCGAAATATGTCGAATATGCCCGGGACATCAACGTTGCCGGCCGCTCGCTGCACGACAAGATCGGCGACATCCTGGATTTCGCGGACATGGAGGCGGGCCATCACGCGCTCAATATCGGCGTTGTCGATATCGCTGCCATCGCGCGCAACGTCGTGACGGACATGGCGGGCCGCGCCCTCTTGCGGCGCATCAAGCTGACGGTCGCCCTGCCGCAAAGTGCCCATGCGCTCGCCGATGCATCCGCCGTCAAGCGCATCATCGCAAACCTGCTGGGCAATGCTCTGCAATACACGCAAGACAGTGGCGCCGTGCGCATCCAGCTGAGAAGCGACGGGGAAACGGTCATTGTCACCGTCCGCGACAACGGGTTGGGTTTTTCGCCCGACGAAATGGAGAAGGCCGGCAACGCTTTCCTGCGCTTTGATCGCACAGGGGCGACCACCGGGAACGGATTGGGCCTTGCGATCTGTAACGCGCTCGCGCGGCGGATGCATGGCGTCGTACAGATCGGCAGCCGCAAGGGCGAGGGAACCATCGCCGAACTTCGCCTGCCACGGGCTTGAACGCTTTGATCTCTGATCGGCCGGGACTGACAAGACAGATGATGCCCGAAATTGGATCAACCATGCGTCCGGACCAACGCACCGCCCTGCTCGCTGCGGCTTTCGCGGCCATCGCCTTCGTCAGTGGCTGTGACAGCCTGCCCGCCCTCCCGGAAATCGACCTGTCCGGCTGGTTCAACGGCAATCATGGAAAGACCTCTGCAGCGTCCCTGGATGTGGTCCAGCACGAGCCGGATCTGATCTTTCGCGTTCACAATCTTTCGCTGAAGGATTTTACCGTCGACCCCGGGGCGAACGAGATCACGCTGCATTTCAACGACAACGCCGATCCTGCCGTGATCGCCGACATCCAGCGCAGCGCGCCGGAATGGATTGCGGGAGCCCAGGCCAAAGAAGATGCCGCAACCATCGTCGCGAACAGGGACGTGGAATTTTCGGCAGTGCCTGAGCCGGAGGGCTTCGACCTGACGCTCAGGCCCCGCGCTGTCGCCAGTGCCAAGGCTGTGACTTCACCGGTAGAGCCGGTGGAAACGAATCTGCTGCGTGGCGATTCGTCCGAAGCCGACGCAGGCGCCGAAGTCGATGGCCTTCAACGCGAAGGCCTGCTCGATGCATTCGGCGCGGCGCCGGATACGCGCGGCGGGCTATAGATACCAGTTATATTCCGGCGCGGTGATGATCCGGCGCAAACGCTGCGTTTCGATGCGCTTGGTCTCGCGATAAAGCGCAATGGTTTCCTCACCGAGATAGGACGTCAGGGCCGGTGCCGCCTCAAGCCGGTTCAGCGCGTCATCGATGGAGAACGGCAGCGCCATATCGGGTTCGCGCGAAACATTGCCGGTCGCCGCCGGTCCCGGATCGCGTTTCACCGTCAGGCCGTAATGAACGCCCGCCAGCACGGCCGCCAGCGCGAAGTAAGGATTGGCGTCTGCTCCCGCAACGCGATGCTCGATGCGGCGCGCCTCGCCCGGGCCGACAGGCACGCGCAAGCCGGCGGAGCGATTGTTGACGCCCCAGCGGCGGTTCACCGGCGCAAACATGTCCGGCTGGAAACGGCGGTACGAATTTACGTTCGGGGCAAACAGCGCCATCGATTCCGGCATCAAGGTCTGAAGCCCGGCGATCGCATGCCGAAGCGTGTCAGAGCCCTCGGGCGTGCCATTGTCGAAAACGTTTCGGCCTTTTTCGTCGATGAGGCTGAGATGAATATGCAGCCCCGTGCCCGCACGGTCGACGTAAGGTTTCGCCATAAAGCTTGCTTCGAATCCGGCGGTGCGCGCCGCGGCCTTTACGATCTGCTTCAGGAAAACCGCATGATCTGCCGCGGATCGCGCGTCGACCTGGTGATGAAGATTGGCTTCGAATTGCCCGGGCGCGTATTCCTTGCTGGTCGCGCTCATCGGAACATTCTGCGTCTCCGCCGCCTCCGTCAGCGCGGAAAGGAAAACTTCGTAGCGATCCAGATCGTCGATCCCGTAGACCGAAGCGGTCGTCTCTCGCGTGCCCGAGCGGGGGTCGACTGGCGGCTGCGGCGCACCTGCCGCATCGCGCTCCCGGTCGATCAGGTAAAATTCGAGTTCCAGCGCACAAACCGGCGTGAGTTTGAGTGAGGCAAAACGCTCCAGAACGCGCTCAAGCGCCGCGCGCGGCTCGGCTGGATCGGCGACGCCATTTTCGTCGCGCAGGGTCATAAGCATCTGCGCGCGGGAAGCGCCGCGATCCCAAACGCGGGACAACGTTCTTGGGATCGGCCAGGCCGTGCCGTCCGGATCGCCGTCGCCGTACCCACGCCCCATCGGGTTGGTCATCTCGCCATTCGCATCCATCAGATAGATGGAGTGGGGAATCTGCATTCCAGAGACGAACAACTTCGCGGCCTCGGCGATCGGCATGCGCTTGCCGCGAAGGATGCCGATCACGTCCGCAAGAACGACGTCAACATACTTCAGGTCGGGGTGCGTCTTCCGAAAGGCTTCGAACTCCACCCGCGCGGAT
>DATIVW010000120.1:0-1519 GCA_035465595.1 Rhizomicrobium sp.
CCCGTCGCGCTGTCGCGCGCCGACCTCCCCGCGTGGGGGGAGGTAAGTAAGTAAGCAAGAAACAAAAAACGCCGCGGATTTCTCCGCGGCGTTTTTCATTTGGCGTTGAACGGTCTCTTACAGACGTTCGACGATCGTCACGTTCGCAAGGCCGCCGCCTTCGCACATGGTTTGCAGGCCATAGCGCTTGCCGCGGTTCTTGAGCGCGTAGATCAGCGTGGACATCAGCTTGGTGCCGGAGCCGCCCAGCGGGTGGCCGAGCGCAATCGCGCCGCCATTGACGTTGAGGCGTTCGGGATCGGCACCCAGTTCGCGCAGCCAGGCGACCGGGACCGGCGCGAAGGCTTCGTTCACTTCGTAGATGTCGATATCGTCGATCTTCATGCCCGCCTTCTTCAGCGCGCGCTGCGAAGCCGGAATCGGGGCTTCGAGCATGATGACCGGATCGTGGCCGATCACGGTCATGTGCACGATGCGGGCAAGCGGGGCGACGCCCAATTGCTTCAGGCCCTTTTCGTTGACGACGAGCACGCCCGAGGCGCCATCGCAGATCTGGCTGGAGGTGGCCGCGGTGACGCGCCCGCCTTCGGCCAGCAGCTTCACGCCCTTGATGCCATCGAGGCTGGCTTCGAAGCGGATGCCTTCGTCGACGCGGTGGATTTCTTTTCCGCCATCTTTCGTGGTGATTTCGAGCGGCACGATCTCGTCGTTGAAGGCGCCGGCTTGCGTTGCCGCAATCGCCTTCTTGTGGCTGTTGTAGGCGAACTCATCGAGCTCATCCTTCGTGAGATCGTATTTCTTGGCGATCATTTCGGCGCCCATGAACTGGCTGAACATGATGCCGGGATAGGCCGCTTCAAGCTGCGGGCTCTTGTACATGCCGAAGCCTTCCTTGGCGGGAAGCGAGGCCGAGAGGCCCATCGGCACGCGCGTCATGCTTTCGACACCGGAGGCGATGACCACATCCATCGCGCCGCTCATCACGGCCTGCGCTGCAAAATGCAGGGCTTGCTGCGAGGAGCCGCACTGGCGATCGACGCTGGTGGCGGGCACGCTTTCGGGAAGCTTGGAAGCCAGCACGGCGTTGCGCGCGACGTTGATCGCCTGTTCGCCCACCTGGCTGACGCAGCCCATGATGACGTCTTCCACCAGGGCGGGATCGATCTTCGAGCGATCCACCAGCGCGTCCAGAACCTGGGCCGCGAGATCCACGGGGTGCCAGCCTGCGAGACGGCCACCCTTTTTTCCGCCCGCCGTGCGCGCGGCCGCAACAATGTAAGCTTCAGACATGACAAATCCTCAGTGAGTGGCGTGGCGGACTTTAGGCACAGAACCGGCAGCCTCGCCACCGGAATCCGCGCGGCAGTTTTGCCTCCCGCTCGCGGGAGAGGAGAACCGCGCATCGGCGCGACGACGGGTGGGGGTGCGATGGCGGAACTGGGGTACTGGCTTCGTTGAGGCAGCCCCCACCCGCCGCGCGTCGCCCTCCCCGCGTGGGGGGAGGTAAGGACTCAGGTGG
>DATIVW010000121.1:0-4187 GCA_035465595.1 Rhizomicrobium sp.
GCCGGGCCTTTCCGATCCGGAACGCCTCATCAAGATCCTCGGCACCACCGCGAAGATGACCTTCCAGCTGGTGGATTCGAGCGCCAACGTCGAGGAAGCGCGCAAGGGCATCATCCCCATCGGCGACGAGCTCCTCTACGAGGACAACCCGGTGAAAGGCCAGCCGCCGATCCCCTACGTGCTGGAAAAGCGCGTGATGGTGTCGGGCGACCGCCTCACCGACGCGCAGGGCACGTTCAACCAGCAGAACGGCGAGGCGGTCGTCACCTTCCGCTTCGACAGCGTGGGCGCACGCCAGTTCGGCAACGCGACCAAGGACAATGTCGGCCGCCTCTTCGCCATCGTGCTCGATAACAAGGTCGTGGAAGCGCCGTCGATCCGCGAAGCCATCCTCGGCGGCTCCGGCGAAATCTCCGGCAACTTCACCATCCAGAGCGCCAACGACCTCGCCGTGCTGCTGCGCGCCGGCGCGCTGCCCGCGCCGCTGAAGCCGCTGGAACGGCGCACCGTCGGCGCGGAACTTGGCGCGGACGCCATCCATGCCGGCAAGATCGCCACGCTTGGCGGCCTGGCGCTGGTCGCGCTCTTCATGTTCGCGCGCTACGGCATGTTCGGCCTGTTCGCCGACGTCGCGCTGACGCTCAACATCATCCTGCTTCTCGCGGTGCTGACCATGCTCGGCGCCACGCTGACGCTGCCGGGCATCGCCGGCATCGTGCTCACCATGGGCATGGCGGTGGATGCGAACGTTCTTATCTATGAGCGTATCCGGGAAGAGCACCGCAACGGGCGAACGATCATCGCCTCCATCGACGCCGGATTCCGCCGCGCGATGGCGACGATCGTGGACGCCAATGCCACCCACGTCATCGCCTCGATCATTCTGTTCGAGCTGGGCTCCGGCCCGGTGCGCGGCTTTGCCGTGACGCTGCTGATCGGCATCCTCACCTCGTTCTTCACCGCGGTCATGGTCACGCGCCTCATCGTCGTGACGTGGTACGCCACCGCGCGCCCGAAGGTGTTGACGCTTTGAATTTTCCTCCCCCGTTTACGGGGGAGGTGCCGAGCATCGCGAGGCGGAGGGGGATCTCCATCCGCTGCGATTGCCCCCTCCGTTCGCTTCGCGAACACCTCCCCCGTAAACGGGGGAGGAAAGTTCGCGCAAAATTTTTGCGGGAATAACCAAGCGGAAAACTCTGGATTTACCCGTGGAACGGGTAAAGAATCACCGCAGCGATTCATGACGCGGCGGGGAGGCCGGATTATGGCTGCTTTCTTCTCAAATCTTCGCAACACGGTGATCGCGGGCGTCGTGCTCGCGGTGCTGATGTTCCTGCTTTATGCCGAAATCCAGGGCTACGATCCCACGCTGTTCTGGCCGTTCTTCGTGCGCTGGATGCATGTTCTGTCCGGCGTGATGTGGATCGGCCTGCTCTGGTATTTCAACTTCGTCTCGACGCCGACCACGCCGTCGATCCCGACGGAACTTCGCCCCGCGCTGGGCAAGTACATCACCCCTGCCGCGCTGTGGTGGTTCCGCTGGGGCGCGATGAGCACCATCGTGTTCGGCATCATCCTGGCCGCGCTGAACGGCTATCTCGTCCAGGCCTACACGCTGGACGCCACCGAGGGCTTCGCCAATCCGAAGGCCATCAGCATCGGAGTCGGCATGTGGCTGGGCACGATCATGTGGTTCAACGTCTGGTTCATCATCTGGCCGAACCAGCAGAAGGCGCTCAACATCGACAACGCCTATCCGGACCTCACGGCCGACCAGCGCGCGGCGGCTGCCAAGCCGGCGGGCATGTTCAGCCGCGTGAACACGATGCTGTCGATCCCGATGCTCTTCGCCATGGTGGCGGCGCAGAACATCTACTGATCGCGGGTTCCTGATTGCAAAAGCCGCCGGAGCAATCCGGCGGCTTTTTGCTGTCATGCGGTGCAAGTGGTCGAGCCAAAATGTAGCAAACACTTGTTAAGGCGGCACAAATATCGTCGCCTCTTTCAAGCGCGGCAGCAGTTCCGAAAGTGGCGTGCTCTTCAATGGTCGTACCGTGAGAAAGAAGAACAACACTCAGTGGGATGATGTCGACGTCGCCGTCGAATCGGTTTTGGTGCCGCGGTATCTCTACACGAGTGCCTCTGTTAATGTGTACGTGGCTGGCAACTGCATCTTGCAGACCGGAGGTGTCATGAGGTTCTCAGGCAAGAACATGGCTGAGTTCGCCCACAACGGAACCGACCATCAGGTCGTTCTGGATTGGACTTCTGGAAGAAGCAGTGTGGGTTACACGCTCATGATCGACGGAGACAAGATTCTTGAGGGAAGTGTTTTCCCTCGAAATGCACTTATGGGAATGACTCCTGTCTTTATTTTCGCAGTGGCCATGTTGGTAATTCAATACTTGTGAGCTTTGGGTGCTTTCCCGATTTATGTGCTGCTTGCGCGGCGATCCACCTTCCCCGTAAACGGGGGGAGGAAAGGGATTGCCGTTGTCACCTCTCGAAACCGACCTCCGCCGCACCGACGAGGACCGCTATCACGCCGCGCTCTTCGCGCCGGCGGAGAAGCGCAAGGCGCTGTTTGCGCTCTATGCCTTCCATCATGAGGTGGCGCGCGTGGCCGAGAGCGTGCGCGAGCCGATGATGCACGCCATCCGCCTGCAATGGTGGCGCGAGGCGGTGGAAGGCGCGCGCGAGCAGAAGCCGCGCCAGCATCAGACTGTCACGGCCCTGGCGGAATTGTTCGCCACGCACGATCTTCCGGTGACGCTCTTCGACGCGATCATCGACGCGCGCGAGGACGACACGGCCCACATAGGGTTCGACGATCTCGACGCGCTGGAATCCTACGCCGATGCAACAGCCGGCAATCTCATGCGGCTGGCGGCGCGCATCCTGGGCGAGCCGCATGACGAACTGGCGCGCGAAGCCGGGGTCGCGCAGGCGCTGGCGGGACTACTGCGCGCCATTCCGTTTCACGCCGCGCGGGGCAAGGTGTATCTGCCGAAGGATCTGCTCGCCGAGGCCGGAACCTCGCGCGACGAGATCCTGCAAACCCATTCGGGAAAGAAGCTCTCGCCGGTCGTCGCGAAGATCGCAGACGCCGCGCGCAGCCATCTGGCGAAAGCGCACGGGCTGGAAAAGCCGGGCGGCACCTTGCCCGCCTTCCTTCCCGCATCGACAGCGAAGCTTTATCTGGATCGCGTCACCGCGCCGGGCTTCGATGCGTTCAAGACACCGGTGGAGGTGCCGCTCTACCGCCGCCAACTCGCCATGCTGCGCGCAAACTGGCGCGGGCGGCTTTAGTCCTTTCGTGCCGAGATCGCGGCGAGCCAGATCATCCACAAAAGGCTCAACGCCCAGCCCGCGATGATCGCGGTGGATTGTGCAGGCGGAAATCCTTCGCTGCCGGCGATCCATCCCTGCGCCAGATACGCAATCCCGGACAGCATCATGATGCCGCCCAGCGGCCGCGAAAGCGTGCGCATGGCCGCAGCCGCGCACAGGATCAAGGCGAGGCCCATCGCGAAATTCTCGTAGCTGCGCATGCCCCATTCGAGCCAGCGGATCGTCTCGGCGCTGGCGAAGCGCGCCATCTTCTCGGCTTCCGGTGCGCTCGACCATGCATCGACGGCCTGCTTGAGCGCGACCCCGTCGACGGCCTGAAGTGCCGCATACAGCGCCAATGTCGCCGCCGTGACGGCGGTGCCGAAGCGGCCGGTCCAGCTCGGCGATCCTCTGTGTGCATCCATGGCGGCAAACAGGGCGAGCAATCCCGCGAGCAGGATCGCCATGGCGGCGAACTGGCCAAGATGCACGGCGGTCCAGATATCGTTGCCGGCGTAGATGGCGAAGATGACGCGGTGGTTGTTGGCGTCGCCGCCCGCATGCAACAGCGTGACCGCGATGTAGAGCAGTTGCCCCACAAGCAGCAGGCAGGCCGCAACGCGCAAGGATGCGCGGGCCGAAATTTTTTGTGTGGCGATCGAATGTGGCTCCGGCATGTCTTTGTCCCCCCAACTGCGCGGTTCATGTGAATCGAGAGCCAGAATAGCGTGGGCCGCGCCTTGGCTTGCGGCTTGACAGGCCGGACAAATGTTCCTATTTTGTTCTTTCTCTCGAAATCGGCAAACGGCGCCATATGGCGTTTGGCGAACAGGAGAACTGCGTCTTCCGGGAAACCG
>DATIVW010000122.1:0-7834 GCA_035465595.1 Rhizomicrobium sp.
CGGCCGACACCATGTTCCACGCCGAAGCGCGCGCGAAGTACGACGCGGCGCTGTGCATGTATCACGACCAGGCGCTGATCCCGCTCAAGACTCTGGCCTTCTGGGAAGGGGTCAACGTCACGCTGGGCCTGCCCATCGTCCGCACCTCGCCCGATCACGGCACGGCGCTGGACATCGCGGGCCAGGGCAAGGCCGATCCGCGCAGCATGATCGCGGCCATCCGTATGGCGGCCGACATCGCGGATGCGCGGTTTGGAAAATAGCGATCCACTGCCGCCGCTGCGCGAGGTGATCGCGCGCTACGATCTGGCGGCGAAGAAATCGCTGGGCCAGAATTTTCTTCTCGATCTCAATCTCACCCGCAAGATCGCGCGCGCGGCCGCGCCCCAGGGCGCGACGATCTACGAAGTCGGCCCGGGGCCCGGCGGACTGACGCGCGCGCTGCTGATGGAAGGCGCCGCCAAGGTCGTCGCCGTGGAGCGCGACGACCGCTGCCTGCCGGCCCTGGAAGACATCGCGCGGGCATATCCATGCCGGTTGCAGATCGTTCCCGCCGACGCGCTGGCGCTCGATGAAGCCAGGCTCTTTCGCGAACACGGCGTCGCAACGCCGGTCCGCGTCGCCGCCAACCTGCCCTACAACATCGGCTCGGCGCTTCTGGTGAAATGGCTGACCTCCGAGACGTGGCCCCCGTTCTGGCAATCTCTGACGCTGATGTTCCAGCGCGAAGTGGCCGAGCGCGTGGTCGCCAGGCCGGACACCAAATCCTATGGGCGGCTTTCGGTGCTCACGCAGTGGCGCGCGAAGGCGAAGATTTTGTTCGACGTGTCGCCCCGCGCCTTCACGCCGCCGCCGAAAGTCACGTCTTCGATCCTGCATGTCGAGCCGCTTGCAGAGCCCATCGCACCTGCGCGGCTTTGCGACCTGGAAGCCGTCACCGCCGCCGGTTTCGGGCATCGCCGCAAGATGTTGCGCCAGAGCCTGAAATCGCTGACACCGTACGCGGAGGCGCTTGTTCTCGCCGCTGGACTTGACCCCACGGCACGGGCGGAAAACCTCTCCGTCGCGGACTTCGCGGCGCTTGCGCGCGCCTTGCGCGCTTCCATCTGAGCGCGCCGCGACAGTTGAGGCGGCAAAACAGAAGTGCAAGACTGACAAAAGATCAGAAAAACCAAGGGAGACGGGAATGCACAGCCAGGTGATCACGGAATTCGGCAAGCCGCTTCAGGACCTCGAAACGCCGACACCGACGCCACAGGGCACCGAAGTTCTCCTGAAGGTCCACAATGCCGGCGTCTGCCATTCGGACGTCCACATCCATGACGGCTATTTCGATCTGGGCGGCGGCAACAAGCTGCCGATGGCGAATGTGAAGCTGCCGCACACGCTGGGCCATGAGATCGAGGGCGAAGTCGTCGCCATCGGTCCCGACGTGAAAGACATCAAGGTCGGCGCGCGCTATGCGGCGTTTCCCTGGATCGGCTGCGGCAAGTGCCCGTCCTGCCTGCGCGGCGAAGAGAACATCTGCGTCGGCGGCCCGCGCCAGCTCGGCTGCTCCAACGGATGCCCCGGCGGCTACGCCACGCATGTGCTGGTGCCGCATCCCAAATATCTCATCGACTACGGCAAGACAGACCCGGCGCTGGGCGCGGCTTACATGTGCTCGGGCGTCACGGCCTATGCGGCGATGAAGAAGGTCGGCAAGCTCGGCCCGAACGATCAGGTGCTGGTGCTCGGCGTGGGCGGCGTCGGCATGATGGGCGTGCAGTTCGCCAAGGCGCTGTTCGGCAAAGGCCCGCTCGCCGCCGACATCGACGAAGGCCGCCTGGAAGCCGCGAAGAAGGCCGGCGCGAGTGCGACTTACAACACGAAGAACCCCGACGAAGCCAAGCGCCTGATGGCCGATACCGGCGGCGGCGCATATGCGGTTGTCGATTTCGTGGGCTCGGAGAAAACGTTCGCGTTTGCATCGCAGACCGTTCGCCGTGGCGGCAAGATCATCATCGTGGGCCTGTTCGGCGGTGCGATGCAGATGCCGCTGCCCATGTTCCCCTTCCGCACGATTTCCATCGGCGGCTCCATGGTGGGCTCGCTGGACGAGACGAAGGAGATGATGGAGCTGGTGCGTGCCGGCAAGGTCGATCCGATCCCCTACACCAAGCGTCCCCTCGCGCAGGCCAATTCGGCGCTGGAGGATCTGGTGGCGGGCAAAGTCACGGGCCGCGTAATTCTCACGCCTTAAGGAGCGCGCCATGAGCGAAGCGATCCTCGAACCCGATCTGCCGATCGTCGATCCGCATCATCATCTGTGGGACCGGCCGGCCGACATCCTGAAGAACCTGCCGCCGCTCGATCACGGCTTCATGGACATCATCCGCGAAGTGCCGCGCTACCTGCTCGACGAGCTGCTCGCCGATCTGAAGAGCGGCCACAACATCCGCGGCACGATCTACATGGAATGCGGCGCGATGTACCGCGCCGACGGGCCGGACGGATTGAAATGCGTGGGCGAGACGGAATTCGTCAACGGCGTCGCGGCGATGACCGCCAGCGGCCTTTATGGCGATGTTCGCGCCTGCGCCGGCATCGTGGGCCACGTCGACCTGCGCGAAGGCGCGGTGGTGGAAGACGCGCTGCGCTCGCATATCGCGGCGGGGCACGGGCGTTTCCGCGGCATCCGCCACAGCGCGTCCTATGACGAGGACCCCGACGTGCTGGGGCCGCTTCACGGTCGGACCACCGAGGGAATGTACCTCGACAAGAAGTTCCGCGAAGGCTTCGTGGTGCTGGAAAAGCTCGGCCTTTCCTTCGATGCGTGGCTTCTGGAGCCGCAGCTTCCCGATCTCATCGACCTGGCGCGCGCCTTTCCGGGCACGACCATCATTCTGGACCATGTCGGTACGCCGCTTGGCGTGGGCCGCTACAAGGGCAAGCGCGAAGAGCGGTTCGACATCTGGAAAAAGAACATCCGCGAGCTGGCGAAGTGCCAGAACGTGCATGTGAAGCTCGGCGGCCTGCCCATGCCCTTCGCCGGCTGGCGCAAGAGCTGGCACGACCCGCAGCCCTCCTCCGAGCAGCTTGCGAAGGAATGGAAGCCGTATATCGAGACCTGCATCGAGGCGTTCGGCGTCCATCGCGGGATGTTCGAGAGCAACTTCCCGGTGGATCGCTTCGGTTCGACCTATGTCACCTTGTGGAACGCCTTCAAACGCCTGGCGAAGAACTACTCCGCGGACGAAAAGACCGCACTGTTCAGCGGCACGGCGTCGAAAGTCTACCGCGTCAACCTGACTTGACGGAGCCTCACATGGCCAAGGCTTTCGGTGCCCAATCCACCACCGATGAAGTTCTGGATGGCGTGCATTTGAGCGGCAAGCGCGTGCTGGTGACGGGCGCGTCGGCGGGGCTTGGTGTCGAAACCTGCCGGACGCTCGCCGCGCATGGCGCGACCGTTGTGGGGGCGGCGCGCGATCTCTCCAAAGCGAACAAGGCCACCGACGTGGTTCGCAAGGACGCGAAGAACGGCGGAAGCCTGGAGCTTGTTGAACTCGACCTGGCTTCGCTCAAGAGCGTGCGCGCCTGCGCCGATGCGCTGGTGAACGCGGGCAAGCCGTTCGACGTGGTGATCTGCAATGCCGGCGTCATGGCCTGCCCGAAAGGCAAGACCGCCGACGGCTTCGAGACGCAGTTTGGCACCAACCATCTGGGCCATTTCGTGCTGGTGAACCGGATCGCTTCACTGCTCAAAAAGGGCTCGCGCCTGGTGAATCTTTCCTCCGCCGGACACCGCTTTGCCGACGTCGATCTCGAGGATCCGAATTTCGAGCGCACGCCCTACACCGAGTTCGGCGCCTATGGCCGCTCCAAGACGGCGAATGTTCTTTTCGCGGTGGAATTCGATCGCCGCCACAAGGCCGCAGGAATCCGCGCCACCGCCGTGCATCCCGGCGGCATCATGACGGAGCTGGGACGCCACATGACGCAGGAACTCCGCGATCAGTTGCTGAAGAGCGTCAACGACGGCAACAAGGCGGCCGGGGCGCCGGCGTTCCAATGGAAAACCATTCCTCAGGGAGCGGCGACGACCGTGTGGT
This sequence comes from Rhizomicrobium sp., assembly GCA_035465595.1. Lineage (GTDB taxonomy): Bacteria > Pseudomonadota > Alphaproteobacteria > Micropepsales > Micropepsaceae > Rhizomicrobium. Next base: position 4,095 of record DATIVW010000122.1, read on the forward strand.
CCGGCTTCGTGGCAGGCGCAGACGAAGTCGGCGGCAGATATTGCGAAGACTGCCATGTGGCCGAATTGCAGGAGAACCCGCAGGCCCGCGGCGGCGTGCGCGCTTATGCGCTCGATCCCGGGCGTGCCAGGGCGCTGTGGGCCAAGAGCGAAGAGTTGGTTGGCGAGAAGTTCTAAAGCCATACTCAATTCAATTGTCATGGTCCGCTCTCCGGTGGCCATGACAAGTTATGGGCTTGATAGATAAGTCCAGTCTCTAACTCGCCAGCGTTCGCGCAAATGCGGAAATGCCGATCTGGCGGATGCGCTTCAGGCGCTCGGCGGCGAGGATGGTTTCCAGCTGCGTCTGCGCGCGGGTCACGTCGTCATTGACGATGATGTAGTCGTATTCGGCCCAGTGGCTGATCTCGTCCGCGGCCTTGGCCATGCGTTTCTGCACCACATCCTCGGCATCCTGTGCACGGGCGCGCAGGCGGCGCTCCAGCTCGTCATGGCTCGGCGGCAGCACGAACACGCTCACCACGTCGTCGCGCGCCTGCTGGCGAAGCTGCTGCGTACCCTGCCAATCGATGTCGAAGAGCACGTCCTTGCCCTGTTCCAGCCTGACCATCACTTCCTGCTTCGGCGTACCGTAGCGGTTGCCGAAGACATGGGCATGTTCGAGAAACTCGCCCGCGCCCACGCGGCGTTCGAATTCGGCGTTGCCGATGAAATGATAATCCTGCCCGTCGATCTCGTTGGGACGCGGCTTGCGCGTGGTGGCGGAAACGCTCAGCGTGATCAGCGGATCGCTCTGCAGCAGGCGGCGCGACAGCGTCGTCTTGCCCGCGCCCGACGGCGAGGACAGAACGAGCATAAGTCCCCTGCGCTGCATCGCCCCTTCCCCCGTCATCCCGCGATTTCACTCCACATTCTGGGCCTGCTCGCGGAACTGGTCGATCACATGCTTCAGCGCAAGGCCGGTTCGCGTCAACGCGATGTCCGAAGACTTCGAGCACAGCGTGTTGGCTTCGCGGTTGAATTCCTGCGCCAGGAAATCCAGCTTGCGGCCCACCGCTTCGCCGGACGACAGCAGCGCGCGTGCCTCATGCACATGCGCATCGAGGCGGTCGAGCTCCTCGCGGATATCCGCGCGGGTGGCCAGAAGCGCAACTTCCTGCGCCAGGCGCTCTTCTGGGAGCGACGCGCCTTCCAGCAACTCCTTCAACTGGCCCGATAGCCGGTCGCGCAGCGCCTTCGGCTGCGCGGCCGCGAGCGACGAAGCTTCGCGGGTCAGCCGCTCGATCTCGTCGATCTGTCCCTTGAGGATGTTGGCGAGCTTGGCGCCTTCCGTGCGGCGCGCGCGGCGCAACGAATCGAACGCCATCGCGACGCTCTCCAGCATCGCGGCATCGCGCGCCGCGCGCTCCGCCGGATCGGCGGCCGCCGCTTCGTCCTGCACGATCACGCCCTTGAGCGAGAGAATCCCGTCCACCCGCGCCGGCGCGAGACCCGTTTCGTCCGCGATCTGCTTTGCCATGCGCACAGCGGCGTTCAGCGCCACCGGGTCGATCTTGAGACCGCGCGTTTCCTCGCGCGGCTCCATCGTCAACGTTGCCTGGATGTTGCCGCGCCTGAAACGCTCGGCCGCCAGCGTGCGCGCCGCGATCTCGATGCCGTCGAAGCCGGGCGGCATGCGCAGCCGCAGCTCCAGTCCGCGCCCGTTTACGCTTTTGACTTCCCAGCGCCAGCGCGCGGCCTCGTGGGCGCCATGCGCCTCGGCAAAGCCGGTCATGCTGATGACGGTCACCGGTGAATCTCCATGGACCGAACTTAACGCCTGAGACGCGCGCGGATCAAACCTCGGGCGGGATGCGCCCTAATGTTGCGCGTCGTGGATTTTGCGCCAATTCGCGACGTTCTTTTCGTGTTCCGCCATGGTGGCCGCAAACACATGGCCGCCGGTTCCATTGGCCACGAAATAGAGATCGTCGGACCCCGCGGGGTTGAGCACCGCCATGATGGCGTCCTTGCCGGGATTGCAGATGGGCCCGGCCGGCAGCCCCGGTATGGCATAGGTGTTGTAAGGCGTCCTGGCGTCGATCTCGCTTTGGCGGATGCGCCGCCCGATCGGATAGCCCCTGGTGATGCCGTAGATGATGGTGGGATCCGATTGAAGCTTCATGCCAAGGTGAAGCCGATTCTCGAACACCGCGGCGATATGGCGGCGCTCCTCGGGGATGCCGGTTTCCTTCTCGACGATGGAGGCGAGGATGATGGCGTCCTGCGGCGTCTTGAGCGGCAGATTGCCCACGCGCGCGGGCCACGCTGTGTCGATGAGCTTTGCCTGCGCGTCGCGCATCTTGTCCAGCATCTGCGCTCGCGTCATGCCGCGGGTGAAGAGATAGGTTTCGGGCAGCAGCGTGCCTTCCGCCGGCACCGGCCCCGCATCGCCGACGAGCACCGGATCGGCCTTCACGAGGTCATAGATCATCTGGCTGGTGAGGCCTTCGGCGGCGGTGAGCTTGTACTCGATGGACTTTCCCGCGACGAGGATGGCCGTCACGTCTTCCATGCTGGCACGGGCGGGAAATCCGTATTCGCCGGCCTTCAGTTCGCTCTGCTTGTTGCGGATTCGCAAACCGGCGCGGAAGAGATCCGCATTGGCGATCACGCCCGCCTTCTGAAGGTTCTCGGCGATCGTGGCAGTGTGGTCGCCCGGCTTCACCATCACGACCTTGTAGGATGGAGAAGGACCGGCAGCCTGCCAGTTCTGCTGCTCCCAGAACCAGGCGCCGCCCGCAATCAGGGCCAGTACAACCAGGATCGCGAGGAAGCGGAGCATTTGAAGCCGGTTACTGGACCTGGGAGACGATGAGAGAAGCGTTGGTGCCGCCGAAGCCGAAGGAGTTGGAGAGCGCGGCTTTGACTTCGCGCTTCCGGGCCCTGTGCGGCACCAGATCAACCTTCGTTTCCACCGCCGGATTGTCGAGGTTGAGAGTCGGCGGGACGATCTGGTCACGGATGGCCAGCAGACAGAAGATCGCCTCAACCGCACCGGCTGCACCCAGCAAGTGGCCGATCGCCGACTTGGTGGACGACATCGACACCTTGCCTGCGGCATTGCCGAGGAAACGTTCCACCGCGCCAAGCTCGATGCCATCGGCCATGGTGGACGTGCCGTGCGCGTTCACATAATCGATGTCCGAAGGCTGGATGCCCGCCCGCTTGAGCGCCATCTTCATGGCGCGGAAACCGCCATCGCCGTCTTCCGACGGTGCGGTGATGTGGAACGCATCGCCGGACAGGCCGTAGCCAATCACTTCGCCGTAGATCTTCGCGCCCCGCGCCCTGGCGTGTTCGTATTCTTCAAGGATGACCGCGCCCGCGCCCTCGCCCATCACGAAGCCGTCGCGATCCTTATCATAGGGACGCGAGGCCTTCTCGGGCGTGTCGTTGAAGGCGGTGGACAGCGCGCGACAGGCGTTGAAGCCCGCGATGCCCAGCCGGCCGATGGCTGCTTCCGCGCCGCCCGCCAGCATCACGTCGGCGTCGTCGAGCGCGATCAGCCGCGCCGCGTCGCCGATGGCGTGGGCGCCGGTGGCGCAGGCCGTCACCACTGCATGGTTCGGGCCCTTGTAGCCGAAGCGGATGGAGGCATAGCCGGACACCAGATTGATGAGCCGCCCCGGAATGAAGAACGGCGAAATCTTGCGCGGGCCCTTTTCCTGCAGAAGCAAGGCGGCGTCGGCGATGCCGTTC
>DATIVW010000123.1:0-3952 GCA_035465595.1 Rhizomicrobium sp.
GCGCAAGCTGCAGCCGGGCGACAAGATGGCCGGCCGTCACGGCAACAAGGGCGTGATCAGCCGCATCCTGCCGATCGAAGACATGCCGCATCTGGAAGACGGCACGGCGGTGGACGTCGTGCTCAATCCGCTGGGCGTGCCCTCGCGCATGAACGTCGGCCAGATTCTCGAGACCCATCTGGGTTGGGCGTCTGCCGGCCTCGGCAAGCAGATCGGCGACGTGGTCGACAAGGTGAAGCGAGACGGCAAGGCTGAACCGCTGCGCCGCGCGCTCAAGCACGTCTATGGCGACGATGAGCGCCTGAAGGAGCTGGACGAGCAGGGCATGATCGAACTCGGCGACAATCTGCGCGCCGGCGTTCCGATGGCGACGCCCGTGTTCGACGGCGCCAAGGAGCACGACATCGTGGAGATGCTGGGCCAGGCGGGCCTCACCTCGTCCGGCCAGGTCACGCTGTATGACGGCCGCACGGGCGAGGCGTTCAAGCGCCAGGTGACCGTTGGCTACATCTACATGCTGAAGCTGCATCACCTTGTGGACGACAAGATCCACGCCCGTTCGATCGGTCCTTACTCGCTCGTCACCCAGCAGCCGCTGGGCGGCAAGGCGCAGTTCGGCGGTCAGCGTTTCGGCGAAATGGAAGTCTGGGCGCTCGAAGCTTACGGCGCGGCCTACACGCTGCAGGAAATCCTGACCGTGAAGTCCGACGACGTGGCCGGCCGCACGAAGGTCTACGAAGCGATCGTTCGCGGCGAAGACACCTTTGAAGCGGGCATACCGGAAAGCTTTAACGTGCTCGTCAAGGAAATGCGCTCGCTGGCGCTCAACGTCGAGCTCGTGATGGGTCCGACGACATAAGATGAATGCCCTGCGCCGTGTGCGCAGGGAGTTAAGAGAACAATGTCTCCGCCCGGAGCCCGGCGATGGGCGGAGACGAACGGCACCGCAATTGAGAAAGGCTCATAAATGAATCAAGAGCTGATGAACGTCTTCAAGACGCAGAACGAACAGCCCCAGTTCGATCGCATCAAGATTTCGCTGGCCTCGCCGGATCAGATCCTGCGCTGGTCGCATGGCGAGATCAAAAAGCCCGAAACGATCAACTACCGCACCTTCAAGCCGGAGCGTGACGGTTTGTTCTGCGCGCGAATCTTCGGGCCCGTGAAGGACTACGAATGCTTGTGCGGCAAGTACAAGCGCATGAAGTACAAGGGCATCGTGTGCGAAAAGTGCGGCGTCGAAGTGACGGTGCAGAAGGTTCGCCGCGAGCGCATGGGCCACATCGAGCTGGCCTCGCCGGTGGCGCACATCTGGTTCCTGAAGTCGCTGCCGTCGCGCATCGGCCTGATGCTCGACATGACGCTGAAGGACCTGGAGCGCGTTCTCTACTTCGAACAGTACGTGGTCATCGAGCCGGGCCTCACCCCGCTCAAGGACCGCCAGCTCCTGACGGAAGACGAATACTACAAGGCGCAGGACGAGTACGGCGAAGACAGCTTCACCGCCAAGATCGGCGCGGAAGCCATCCGCGACCTGCTTGGCGCCATCGATCTCGACCGCCTGAAGGAGCTGCTCCGCAAGGAAATCGCGGAATCCAACGGTGGCGAGAAGCCGAAGAAGCTGGTGAAGCGCCTGAAGGTCGTGGAAGCCTTCATCGACTCCGGCAACCGCCCGGAGTGGATGATCCTGACCGTCGTTCCGGTCATTCCGCCGGTACTGCGCCCGCTCGTCCCGCTGGACGGCGGCCGCTTCGCGACGTCGGATCTGAACGACCTCTATCGCCGCGTCATCAACCGCAACAACCGCCTCAAGCGCCTGATCGAGCTGAAGGCGCCGGACATCATCGTGCGCAATGAAAAGCGCATGCTGCAGGAATCGGTGGACGCGCTGTTCGACAACGGCCGCCGCGGCCGCGTCATCACCGGCGCCAACAAGCGCCCGCTGAAGTCGCTCGCCGACATGCTGAAAGGCAAGCAGGGCCGCTTCCGCCAGAACCTGCTCGGCAAACGCGTCGATTATTCGGGCCGTTCGGTGATCGTGGTCGGTCCCGAACTCAAGCTGCACCAGTGCGGCCTGCCGAAGAAGATGGCGCTCGAACTGTTCAAGCCGTTCATCTATTCGCGCCTCGAGGCAAAGGGCTTCTCGCAGACCGTCAAGCAGTCCAAGAAGCTGGTCGAGAAGGAGCGTCCCGAGGTTTGGGATATCCTGGAAGAGGTGATCCGCGAGCATCCGGTTCTGCTGAACCGCGCGCCCACGCTTCACCGCCTCGGCATCCAGGCGTTCGAGCCCGTGCTGATCGAAGGCAAGGCGATCCAGCTTCACCCGCTGGTCTGCACCGCCTTCAACGCGGACTTCGACGGCGACCAGATGGCCGTGCACGTCCCGCTGTCGCTTGAAGCGCAGCTGGAAGCGCGCGTGCTGATGATGTCAACCAACAACATTCTCAGCCCCGCGAACGGCAAGCCGATCATCGTGCCGACGCAGGACATCGTGTTGGGTCTTTACTACCTCTCGCAGGAACGCGCGGGCGAACCGGGCGAATACAAGGAAGACCCCAAGACCAAGGCGCCGCTGCAGGGTTTCTACGGCGACATGGCCTCGATCGAGCACGCGTTGTTCTCCGGCGCCGTCACGCTGCACGCCAAGATCAAGGCGCGCTACAAGACGGTAGACGCGGACAACAAGCCGATCACGCTGCGCGTGGAGTCCACGCCGGGCCGCATGATGATCGCGGAAATCCTGCCGCGCAGTCCCAAGATCCCGTTCCAGCTCGTGAACCGTTTGCTGCGCAAGCAGGAAATCTCGCAGTTGATCGACGAGGTTTATCGTCACTGCGGCCAGAAGGAGACCGTGCTCTTCGCCGACGCGCTGATGAGCCTTGGCTTCCGCGAAGCCTGCAAGGCCGGCATCTCGTTCGGCAAGGACGACATGGTCGTTCCGGACACGAAGGAGAAGCTGATCGACGAAACGCGCCACAAGGTGCGCGAGTTCGAGCAGCAGTACCTGGACGGCCTCACCACCGACAAGGAGAAGTACAACCTCGTCGTCGACGTCTGGTCCAAGTGCACCGACCAGGTGGCGGCGGAAATGATGAAGGAAATTTCCGAGCCGAAGATCGATCCGGAAACGGGCCGCGTCACGGAGATGAACTCCATCTACATGATGAGCCACTCCGGAGCGCGCGGCAGCCCGGCGCAGATGAAGCAGCTTGCCGGCATGCGCGGCCTGATGGCGCGTCCGGACGGCTCGATCATCGAGACGCCGATCTTGTCGAACTTCAAGGAAGGCCTCACCGTGTTGGAGTACTTCAACTCCACCCACGGCGCCCGCAAAGGCTTGGCCGACACCGCGCTCAAGACGGCGAACTCGGGTTACCTGACCCGCCGCCTGGTGGACGTGGCGAACGACTGCATCATTACGACGGAAGATTGCGGCACCAAACGCGGCGTGTTCGTGCAGGCCGAAATCGACGGCGGCACGGTGGTGTCCTCGCTCTCCGAGCGCATCCTCGGCCGCACTACGGCGGAAGACGTCAAGCATCCCGAAACGGGCGAGGTCATCCTCAAGCGCAACAAGGAAGTGACGGAAGACGCTGCCGACAAGATCGAAACCAGCCACGTGCAGAAGGTGCGCGTGCGCTCGGTGCTCACCTGTGAGCTGACCGACGGTGTTTGCGGCAAGTGCTATGGGCGCGATCTGGCCCGCGGCACGAGCGTGAACATCGGCGAGGCTGTCGGCGTCATCGCCGCGCAGTCGATCGGCGAGCCGGGCACCCAGCTCACCATGCGAACCTTCCACATCGGCGGCGCTGCCCAGGTTGCCGGTTCGTCGAAGATCGAGGCGTCGTATGACGGCAAGATCAAGCTCACGAACCGCAACGTGGTGAAGAACTCCGATGGCGAGCTGATCGCGATGGGCCGCAACATGCAGGCGGTGATCGTGGATCCGAAG
>DATIVW010000124.1:0-6467 GCA_035465595.1 Rhizomicrobium sp.
CATGGGTGCCTTCGCGACCATGTTCAAGGAAGCGCGCGATCCGCTGATGCGCCACCTGATGCAGCTGGTGATGACGGACGAGGCGTTCCATCACAAGTTCGGAAAGATCTGGGCCGATCGCACCATCCCGCACCTGTCCAAGGCCGAGCATGAGCAGATCGAGGATTGGGCGGCGCAGGTGTTCCAGGTTCTGCTCTACAATCTCGGCTCGCCGGACCAGAAGGAATGGATCTACCGCGAAGTCGGCCTCGATCCGAAGTGGTGCCAGCAGGCGTTCATGGAAGCCCTGACCGACAGCGCCATCCGCGACGAGATGCAGGAAGCCACCAACATCTTCCGCGTTCTTGTGAAGACGCTGCTCAAGGCCGGCATCATCACCGACCGCACCAAGCCGATCTATGCCGCCTATCTCGACATGCATGAACTCTATGCCGAGGGCGATCGCATGGTGGGCGACGACATCGCAGAAGAAGGCATCAAGTATCTGCTGCAGCTGAACGGCGGCACCCAGCTGGGCGCCTCGCTTCTGGCGGCAGAATAAGCTTTGGCATGTCACGGCCGGGCAGAGTCCCGGCCACGGAAAAGGGCGGCTTAGGCCGCCCTTTTTTTATGGCGTCAGGCTTGCAGGGCGAAGCCATTCTGCTATGAATGAACATTCATTCGCAATGGATATCACCCTTGGCGGCGGTTCTTGAGAAAAGGCGCGGAAAGAAAAGCGAAGGCGACGACAAGCGCGTCCGCCTTCTTGAGGCCGCGCTCGATTTGTTCGAGACGCGCGGCTTCGACGCTGTGGCGGTGCCCGAGATCGCCGCCAAGGCCGGCGTCGCGGTGGGCACGGTCTATCGCTATTTCGAAACCAAGGAGGCGCTGGTCAACGCGCTCTACCGGCACTGGAAGCAGGCCTATAACGATTTCGTCCTCGCGCCTGCACCCAGGAACATGCGCCCGCGCGAGCTTTTCTCACGCTACTGGAATCGCATGACGCTGTTCGCGCGCAGCAATCCGCGCGCGGTGCGCTTCATGGACCTGCACCATCACGCCGCCTATCTCGACGAGGAAAGCCGCGCGTTGTCCAAATCCTATGCGCGGGCGGCAGAAGAATTCGTTCGCGCGGCGCGAGCCGAAGGCGCGATACGCGATCTCAACCCCACCATGGTCGTCGCACTCATGTGGGGCGCAGCCGTGGGGCTCACGAAGTTCGCCGCCAGTGGCGCGCTCGAATTCGACGCGAAAATGGCGGGCGAAATGGAAGACGCGCTGTGGCGCGCCATCGCATCATCATCGAACGGGGAAAATTGACATGGCACGCAAGCGCAAGGGCGAAGGACAGACCGCGCTCGTCACCGGCGCATCCTATGGCATCGGGCTCGATCTGGCGGAATGCTTCGCAAGAGACGGCTACAATCTTATCCTCACCGCGCGCAGCGCCGACGCGCTGAAGCAGGCCGCCGACAAGCTTTCGTCGCAATACAAGATTTCGGTTTCGACGTTCCCGCTCGATCTCGGTACGCCCGGTGGCGGCACCAAACTCGCGCAAGAGATCGCGGCGAAGAATCTCAATGTCGATGTCCTGGTGAACAATGCCGGTTACGGCATCGCGGGCGCGATGGACGGATCGAAGGCGGAAGAACAGCTCGGCATGGTCGATCTCAACGTCCGCGCCCTGCTGGAACTGACTCAGATATATTGGCCGTCCATGCTGAAAAACAGGCGCGGCGGCATCCTGAACGTGGCGTCCACTGCTGCATTCCAGCCCGGGCCGCTGATGGCGACTTACTATGCGACAAAAGCTTTCGTGCTCTCCATCTCCGAGGCCCTGTGGAAGGAGGCCGAAGGTACCGGCGTGCATGTGAGCTGCCTTTGCCCCGGCCCGACGACCAGCAAATTCCGCGAGCGCGCGGGCACGGGCAAGACCAAGCTGTCGAACGCCGGCCCGGCGATGCCGTCCATGGCGGTTGCGAAGCAGGGCTATCGCGGCTTCCAGAAGAATACCCGCGTGGTCGTCACCGGCCTGCGCAACAGGATTCTCGCGGGCGCCACGGCCTATCTGCCGCGCAACACGTTGCTTGGGATCGTGAAGAACCTACAATCGCCGAAATGAGCGGCACGAAAATCGGCGAATTCGTCACCATTGCGCGCGACCATGGCGTTGCGGTGGTAACGTTCGATCGTGGCGACGGGCGGAACGCGCTGTCACGGCAGGCGATCCTGGAACTCACCGAAACGGCAAGGAGCTTTGCCGACGATCTTGAGACGCAAGCCGTCATACTCACCTCGAAAGGCGCCTTCACCGCCGGCGCGGACCTGAAAGACCCAGCGATGGACCGGCGCAAGGCGAACGGCCTGCTGGAACGCCGTCACATGGTGCGCATCGGTCCGGATCTCTGCGATGCGTGGGAGAAGATGGAGCAGGTTACCATCTGCGCCATCGAGAAATATTGCATCGGCGGGGGAGCGGCGCTCGCGGCGGCGTGCGACTTCCGCGTCATGGCGCGCTCAGCAACGATGCGACTTCCCGAAATTCCGCTCGGCATGAACATGAGCTGGCATTCGGTGCCGCGCATCGTCTCGCTCATCGGTCCGGCGCGCGCCAAGCAGTTCATCATTTTCGGCGAAGATGTCGCTGCGGAAGAGGCCGCACGCTGGGGGCTTTGCGATGAAGTGGCAGAAGATGGGGAAGCGCTGATCGTCGCGGCAAAATGGGCCGCGCGCGCGGCCAAGCTTCCGCCCAATGCCGTGCGCATGACCAAGCAATCGGTGAATGCCGCGGCGAACGCGCTGCACCAGGCCACGACTTTCATGGACCTCGACCAGTACGCTCTCGCGACGACCTCTGAGGACTATCGCGAGGCGATCAAGGCGTTTCTGGAAAAGCGCGAACCGAAATTCACCGGGAGGTAAATGTGGCAGGACGTGTCGAAGGCAAGATCGCGCTCGTAACAGGCGGGGCGCAGGGGCTGGGCGAAGCCGCAGCGCGCATGCTGGCCAGGGAAGGCGCACGCGTCGCCATCAGCGACATCAATCTCGACGGCGCCAGGCATGTCGCCGCGTCCATCAATGAAATCCGCAAAGGCGCGGCGATCGCGCTCGCGCATGACGTGGCAAGCCCCGAGCAGTGGCAGCGGGTCGTGGATGACGTCGCAGGCGCTTTCGGCGGTCTGCATGTGCTGGTGAACAACGCCGGCATCAGCGCGGGCTCGGACGTCGAGTCCACGAGCTTCGAGGACTGGAAGCGCGTTCACGAGATCGATCTGGACAGCGTCTTCCTGGGCTGCAAGCTCGCCCTTCCGCTCATGGCGAAAACGGTGAAGGAAACCAGGCTCGGCGGCTCCATCGTCAATATATCGTCCATCAGCGGCATCATCGCCGGCCACAACATGGCGGCCTACAATTCCGCCAAGGCCGGCGTGCGCCATCTGTCCAAATCCGTGGCGCTGCATTGCGCGCGCAAGGGTTACGGCATCCGCTCCAACTCGGTGCATCCGGTATTCATCGCAACGCCGATCCTCGATCCCCTGGTGCAGCGTTTCGGCAAGGAGGAGGCTTATGCCAAGCTCGGACGCCAGGTGCCGCTTGGCACCATCGGCGAACCGGATGATATCGCCTATGCAGTGCTCTATCTCGCCTCGGACGAATCCAAATTCGTCACCGGCGCGGAATTGAAAGTGGACGGCGGAATTTCGGCGATGTGATCAGTGCTTCTTCTGGATCGCGACCTGCGCCAGGAGCACGCGCGCGCCTTTCTTGTGCAGCGCCTTGTCGGTCAGCCGCTGCAGGCGGCCGGCGATCATCTCGACATCCGGCTGCTGGTAAGGGCGCACCGCCGCGGCCGTGAACGCCATCAGGCTGCGCACATATTCGTCCCGCAACACGGGCAGGCCATGCTCCACTTCGGCGCGCAGACCCGCATCCGGAACGTCCAGGCCGATGGCCACCAGCAGCAAACCCTGCGGACGGCCGGCATCGACGATGGTGGTGTACATCGGCTCGACCATGATGAAACTCTCGGACTGGGTCTGTTTGTGCGCCGGCGCGTCTTCGGCTCTCGCGGGCAACGCTGCAACGGCCAGCAGAAGAAGAATGAGAGGGAAGGATCGCATGGCTGTTCTCGCGCGTTCCTTCCGAAGGTGTGCCGGGAAGGTAAATTTGTCGTTTACGAAATATCAGCGGAAGGGAAGCGGCATGGCAAAGATCGCAGGAATTTCCTTGCTGGCACTTGGGCTTGCTTCCGCCGCGCTGGCGGCAGAGCCGGGCGACTATCCGGGCAAGCATTTCTCGGTTTCCCCCTCCGATCTGCCCAAGCCTTTCGCCACGCCGGCGGTCGACAATTCCTCGCAGACCATTCCGCGCCCCGCCGGGGTCGTTCCCGCCGCGCCCAAAGGCTTCACGGTTTCGGTCTACGCGTCCGGGCTTTCCGATCCGCGCTGGATGGCGGTGGCGCCGAATGGCGATGTGTTTCTCGCCGAGCCCGACGCCAACAGGGTCATGATCCTGCGCGGCGTCGAAAAGGCAGCGACGGTTGCAACCTTCGCCGGCGGTTTCAAGCGGCCTCACGGTCTCGCCTTCCATGACGGTGCGCTCTATGTCGGCGACGCCGACGCGGTGTGGAAAGTCGAATACCGGGACGGCGCGCTGAAGGGCGGCAAGAGAACGCGCGTCACGAAAAACGATTTTCCCAAGAGCGGACATTCCACGCGCGACATCGCCTTCGGGCCTGACGGATCACTCTATGTCGCGATCGGTTCTGCGGGAAACATCGATGAAGGCGAACCGGCCGAGCGCGCGGCGGTGAGCAGGGTGAATGCGGACGGCACGCTTTCCACCTTTGCGGGCGGCCTGCGCAATCCTGTCGGCATCGCCTTCTATCCCGGCACGAACGAGATGTTTGTCACCGTCAATGAACGCGATGGCCTGGGCGACCAGCTGGTCCCCGACTATCTCACACATGTTCAGCAGGGAGGATTCTACGGCTGGCCCTGGGCTTACACCGGGCACAATCCCGATCCGACATTCGGCAAGAACCGTCCCGACATGGTGGCGAAGACGATTGTTCCGGATCTTCTTTTCCAGTCGCACTCCGCGCCGCTCGGGCTTGTCTTCTATGAAGGCGCGCAGTTTCCGGCGGAATACAGGGGCGACGCCTTCGTTTCGTTGCACGGCTCGTGGAACAATGCGCATCCCACCGGCTACAAGGTCGTGCGCGTGCACTTCGCGAACGGAAAGCCTGCCGGCGGTTACGACGACTTCCTCACCGGCTTCGCCCGGCCCGGCACCAGTCCCGCACGGGTGTGGGGGCGTCCCGCCGGCCTTGCGGTTGCGAAGGATGGAAGCCTGCTCGTCGCCGATGATGCCGGCAAGACGATCTGGCGCGTGGCCTATACCGGAAAGTAGCCGCGCGTTAGGTTCCTCCAGTCGTCGAATCGGGGGGATTCCATGAAGCGGATTTTTTTGGGCGAGGACGGCAAGCTGCGCTATTTCTGGCGTGCGATCATCTTCTTCCTGCTCGCGGCGTTCCCGGTTCAATTCCTGCTGCAATTCCCACTGGTGCCGCTTCAAAAGGCGCTGCACATCTCCGATGCCTTGACGGCGGACAGCATCGCGTTCGGCGAGACTGTCAGCCTCATCACCGGCATCATCTGCACCCTGCCGTTCGCGCTCTATGAACACCGCGGTCTGTTCAGCTACGGATTTCCCTTCCGCAGCATGCTGGGCCCCAGGCTGTGGGAAGGATTCATCGTCGGCGCCGTGATGGCCGCGCTCGTTGCCGTCGGCATGCTCGCGCTCGGCGGCATGCAGATAAAGGGATTCGCGCTGACCGGAGAGGCGCTGTTCTGGTCAGCGCTCGCTTGGCTTGGCGCGAATATCTGCGTCGGCATCGCGGAGGAATATTTCTTCCGCTCCTATTTCCTGCAGACCTTGTGGAAGAGCATCGGCTTCTGGCCCGCCTCCATCGTCATCGCGGCGATCTTCGCGTCCGCGCATTATTTCTTCAAACCCGGCGAGAACATCTGGGACGTCATCACGCTCGTCACGCTCAGTCTCTGGCTCTGCTACACGGTGCTGCGCACCGGCAATCTGTGGTTCGCTGTCGGCTTCCACATCGCGTTCGATTTCATGCAGCTCTTCGTCATCGGCACGCCCAATGGCTCGCAGATTCCGCAAGGGCGCATGTTTGACGTGACGTTCCATGGTCCGGCATGGCTGACCGGCGGCGTGCTCGGCACCGAGGCGAGCTTCCTCATGTATCCGCTTATCTTCGGCATCTGGGTCTATGTCTGGTGGCGATTCCGCGGGCGGCCGGACTTTGTGCCCACGCCTTGACGGGTTGACCCCGGCTCCCTAAAACCCGGCCTCTCGCGAGGCGGACCCCTCGCGAACCCCGGTCAGGGGCTGTAGCTCAGTTGGGAGAGCGCCTCGTTCGCAATGAGGAGGTCAGCGGTTCGATTCCGCTCAGCTCCACCATTCCG
>DATIVW010000125.1:0-2314 GCA_035465595.1 Rhizomicrobium sp.
CTCGAAGTCCTCGCCAAGAATCCCCAATCCACCAAACGCGACATTGCCCACGCCCTCGGCGTGAAGGGCAATGCGCGCATGCATTTGAAGAAGATATTGAAAGAACTCGAATCCGAGGGTGCGCTGAAGCGCGGCCCTCACCGTACCTTTGAAAAACCCGGCACCTTGCCGGACATCACCGTCCTCGAAATCACAGGACAAGACCCCGACGGCGAATTGCTCGCCCGGCCCCAGCGCTGGGAAAGCGACAAGGAGCCTCCACGGATCATCGTCGTTCCCGGCCGGGAAGACGAACGTGGCGGCGCATTGGGCGCCGGCGAACGCATCCTCGCGCGGCTTGGCGAAACGCGCGACGGCTACGAAGCCAGGATCATCAAGCGGCTTGGCGCCAGCGCGCACAAGGTGCTCGGCGTCTATCGCGAAGGCGAGCGCGGCGGCCGCGTCGTGCCGGTCGATCGCAAGAGCCGCAACGAATTCATCATCGATCCGCGCGATCGCGGCGGCGCAAAACCGAACGAGCTCGTGCTCTGCGAGCCGCTGACGGGCCGGGCGACCGGCACCCTGCGCGCCAAGGTGATCGAACGGCTCGGCAACATGGACGATCCCAAGTCCATCAGCCTCATCGCCATCCACGCTCACGGCATTCCCACGGAATTCCCGAAGGAGGCGCTGGATGAAGCCGAACGCGCGAAGCCTGTCGATGCGCATGGACGTACGGATTTGCGCAAATTCCCGCTCCTCACCATCGACCCGGAAGACGCGCGCGACCATGATGACGCGGTCTGGGCCGGACCGGACGAAGATCCGGGCAACAAGGGTGGCCACGTCGTCATCGTCGCCATCGCCGACGTCGCGCATTACGTGACGCCGGGATCGGCGCTCGATCGCGAGGCGTTCAAGCGCGGCAACTCTGCCTATTTCCCCGACCGCGTCGTGCCGATGCTGCCGGAACGGCTTTCCGCCGACCTCTGCTCGCTGATGGAGAACGAGGACCGCCCCTGCCTCGCGGTGCGCATGGTGTTCGACGCACAGGGCCACAAGAAGCGCCACGAATTCCTGCGCGCCGTCATGCGTTCCGCCGCCAGCCTCACTTACAAGCAGGCACAGGATGCGTTTGACGGCAAGGATACCTCGCCGCTCGCGCGGAATGTGCTGAAGCCGCTGTGGAACGCCTATCAGGCGCTGGCGCTAGCACGTGACAAGCGCGATCCGCTCAATCTCGACCTGCCCGAGCGGCGCATCAAGATCGGCCCTGACGGTAAAATCGAATCCATCGCCTATCGCGAACGGCTGGAATCCATGCGTCTCATCGAAGAGATGATGATCATGGCCAATGTCTGCGCCGCCGAGAGCCTGGAGAAAGCGCGCACGCCGCTGGTCTATCGCATCCACGAAGCGCCTTCGAAGGAGAAGCTGTTCTCGTTTTCGGACTACCTGCGCACCATCGGCATGAATTTCGCCAAGGGTCAGGTGATCAAGCCCGGCGTCTTCAATCGCGTTCTGGCGCAGGCCAAGGACGGACCGAACGCCGAGGTGATGAACGACATCGTGCTCCGCACGCAGATGCAGGCGATCTATTCGCCGGAGAACAAGGGTCACTTCGGCCTGTATCTGTCGCACTATGCGCACTTCACCTCGCCCATCCGCCGCTATGCCGACTTGATCGTGCATCGCGCGCTGATCCGCGGGTTGCATCTCGCCGGCGGCGGCGGTCTGGGCGACAAGGAAATGCAGCGGTTGGGCGAGATCTCCGACCACATCTCCGTTACCGAACGCCGCGCCATGGCGGCGGAACGCGACAGCACCGACCGCTACGTCGCCGCCTATATGGAAGACCGCGTCGGCGCGACCTTCGCCGCGCGCATCACCGGCGTCACCCGCTTTGGCCTTTTCGTCCGCATTCCGGACAGCGGCGCGGAAGGGCTGATCCCCGCCCGCTCGCTCGGTTTCGAATATTTCCGGCACGATGAGCGCAAGCATGCGCTCATCGGCGAGCGCAGCGGCACGGCCTACAAGATGGGCGACAACCTCACCGTCCGACTGATGGAAGCCGCTCCGCTCACCGGTGGCCTGCGCTTCGAGCTTGCCGAAGCTAACGCAGCGCCCAAGCGGTCTTCCGGCAGCAAGCCGAAGTTCAACTTGCGGAAAACGCGAAAGCGCCGTTAAGACAAGTCATGCCCACACCGCCCGCCGCGTTCGACAAGGACGAAGTCATCATCAAGAACCGCCTCCGTCCCAAGGACGCAGCGACGCTCGTCCTGGTGAAGCGCGAGGCGAACGGCCCGCGCGTGCTGATGGGCCAGCGCCACGGCAA
>DATIVW010000126.1:0-7876 GCA_035465595.1 Rhizomicrobium sp.
TCAAGTCTGCCGCTTGCAGGGCGACGACTGGGAGATGAGCGCGCGCGTGCAGAAGTGGAAGCCGTGGGCGAACATGCTGGGGCTGGACGCGACCTACACGCTCGACCAGATCTCAAACCGTTATTCGGACGCCGCCCGCGCCAACGGCAGGATGATCACTTCCTGCGACCTGAAAGGGCCGCCGCCCGCGGTGAATTCCTGGGTGCCGCAAAGCTGGGTGTTCTGGATCGTGGATCACGCCTATGCGGAGGATCGTCACTTCGGCTCGGGCGCCTACATGCCGCTCGCCGATGGCGCGGTCTACAAGGTGATCATGACGCAATCGGGCCTGAACGCCGAACCGGCGAACGACATCGCGAGCAAGGCGAAGCTTTGAAACATCACCTCCCCCATGTGGGGAGGTCGGAGAGCGAAGTGATCCGGGTGGGGGGTGATCGTCGAGCGCGTCCCCCCCCCACCCGAAAAATTGTTCGCTGCGCTACGAATTTTGTCGACCTCCCCACAAGGGGGAGGTGATTTTCACTTCGCGTTCGGATCGGCTTCGTGGATGCCGAAGATGTTGCCGTCCGGGTCCTTCACATAGACCTGCCAGCCGACATGCGGGATCGCCATCTTAGGCAGCGAGATCGTGCCGCCCGCATCCACCGCGCGCCTGATGTAGGTGTCGATCGCGGTGACGCCGATGGTGACGACGTAAGCGTTCACCGCCGCGCCGTCCGGCGCCGTGGGGCCCATGCGCTTCATCATGCCGCCATTGATGCCTTCGCCCGCGCCGGTGTCGATCAGCCAGTAATCGATCTGCGGCATGTGCTGGAATTTCCAGTCGAAGACCTTTCGATAGAACGCCGCGGCCTTCTCGGGCTCGCTGGCATGGATCTCGAAATGGACGGGACGCGGCATGACGCTTCCTTCCTTGAGGTGGAAGAGGATACCACGAAGCCTCGGCGATGGATTCGCATGGCCCCCTTGCGAAGCCGGACTACCAGCGCAGATAAAGCCGGTTGTCGCGGATCTCGACCGATTTCATGCGATGCAAAAAACTCATGCCCAGCAATGACGCGCCGCCGTCTTCGTTTACGGAAACGGGAAGATTGGCGAGCGCGAGAGGTCCGATGGAAAATTGCCGGACGGTGGCGTCCGCTTCCTGGCCGCTGCCGGTCTCCGCGTCGTAATCTTCCGTGAAGTGCAGCTGCGAAACGTCGATGCCGGCGCGGCGCGCGTCCTTTGCCGTGAGCACCACGTCGTCGGAGCCGGTGTCGATCACGAAGCGGATGCGCGCGCCGTTCACCTCGGCGAAGACGTAGTAAATGCCGTCCTCGCCCGGCGAAACGGATAGCTCACGCGGCCCCGTCTGCACGGCACGACCGCTATCGAGAAATGAAAACACGTCCGCGCGCGCAGGAAAACCCAGCGCGCAGGCCGCGAGCGCGAGTACAAGAAGAAAGCGCATGCATAGTAAGCGCTTCAGGCCGTCGCGGGTTCCCGCATCAGTAGTGCAGGACAAGCTTGTCCTTCGAGAATTCGAAAGATTTCAGGCGCTTCAGAAACGCCATGCCGAGGAGCGAGGAATCCATTGCGGTGGCATTCACCGAAGCGGGAACCTCGACAAAAGAAATCGGCCCCACCGAAAATTTCTCCAGCGTAACGAAGGCGCCGTGGCCGGTGCCGTTCGCGGTTTCGTATTCACCGCCATAGGTGAGACCCGCGATGTCGATCCCGGCGCGCCTGGCGTCTGCGGGGCTGAGCACGATGTCGCTTGCGCCCGTATCGACGGCGAAGCGCACCGTCGCCCCGTTCACCGAACCCCAAACGTAAAAGTCGCCGTTTTCATCGGCATTGATCGTCACTTCACGCGGGGCCGTCTCGATGGCCGAGCCGGAAATCAGCTGCGATTGCAGGCGCAGCCATGTCTGCTGGAATGGGTCTTTCAGCATGTAGGCGATGGCGAGGATCGCAAAGATGCCAAGCCACAGCGCAATGTTGCGCAGCGTGTGCCCGACGCTGACCTGGCGCGAAACGACAAGGCCGCTGGCCAGCAACGCACCCCACATCGCGTAATACGCGGCACCAGCCAGATCGCCCTTGCGGGAAATCGCGCCGGGAAAAATTGCACTCAACGCCCAGATCGCCAGTCCGAACGCGAGGATGATGCCGATGCGGATCAGCCACCGCTGCTGCGGCGTGTGACGCTGCGGCGAAGGCGGCCGCCATGGTCCAAGAGGTTGCGCCATCGCCGCGTTGGCCGTCAGGCCGTCGCCGATTCCAACGCCATGAGGTTCGCGGAGCCCGCCTGGATGCGTTCGAAGAGCATCGGGCATTCGGGGATCAGGCGTTCCATCCAGTATTTCGCCGAGACCAGCTTGTCCTGGTAGAACTGCGCGTTCGGCGGATTGCTCTTCAACTTCTCCGTTGCCAGCTTGGCCATGCGCGCCCACATCCAGCCCACCGACACGATGCCCATGAGACGCAGGTAATCCACCGCGCCGGCGCCGGCATCGTTGGGGTTCTGCAGACCATGCTGCGCGAACCACAATGTCGCCTGCTGCAGGATGTCGAGGCCGCGCTTCACCGGCTTCACATAGGCGGCAAGGGCGTCGTCCTTCTCGTTCTCGGAAAGCCAGCCGCCGACCACGCCGAGATAGGCCATCGGCGCCGCGCCGCCCTTGCGGCCGAGTTTGCGGCCGACAAGGTCCATCGCCTGCACGCCGTTCGCGCCTTCATAGGTCTGGTTGATGCGGCTGTCGCGCACGAACTGCTCCACGCCGTTGTCGCGGATATAGCCGTGCCCGCCATAGCATTGCATCGCCATATTGGCGCATTCGAAACCCATGTCGGTGAAGAACGCCTTGATCACCGGCGTCATCAGGTCGGCCAGCAGATCGGCCTGCGCCTTGTCCGCACGCTCAGAATCCGCGATCGCGTGATTGATGGTCGTCCACATGGCGAGCGCCCGCGCGCCTTCCACGAAGGAGCGGCAATGCAGGATCATGCGCCGCACGTCCGGATGCACGATCTCGAGGTCCGCCGACTGCGTCGGGTCCTTCGGGCCGGTGAGCGCATGGCCGACGCGGCGCTGATGGACATAGTCCCACGCATTGTCGAGCGCGACCTGCGCCACCGACACGCCCTGGATGCCCACGCCCATGCGGGCTGCGTTCATCATGCCGAACATGCCGGCCATGCCCGCCGATGCGGAACGCTTCTCGCCGGGCTTGGGCGGCACCGGCTTCGGGCCGAGGCGCCAGGCTTTGGCTTCGTCGAAGTTCAGCACGCAGGTGGCCGAACCCTTGATGCCCATTTTCTTCTCGATGCCGCCGGTGGAGACGCCGTTGCGCGCGCCCATCTTGCCGCTCTCGTCGACGAGGAATTTTGGCACCATGAAGAAGTTCACGGTGGAAAGGTCGTCATGGATCTTGCCGTTCTCGTCCGGAATCTTCGCGATCACCATGTGGATGATGTTGTCGGTCAGGTCCTGGTCGCCGCCGGAAATGAAGATCTTGGTGCCGGAGAGCTTGTAGGTGCCGTCCGGCTGCTCGACCGCGCGCGTCTTCATCAGGCGAAGATCGGTGCCGCAGCCGGGCTCGGTCAGGCACATCGTGCCCGCCCATTCGCCGCTGATCATCTTCGTGGCGATGTTCTCCTTCATCCAGTCCTGGCCCGTCGCCAGCAGGGCGCCATAAGCCGCGCCGGTGAGGCCCGGATACATCGCGAAGGCCTGGTTGGCCGAGGTCATCATCTCGCCCACGGCGGTGTTGACCATCATCGGCATGTCCGCGCCGCCGAATTTGGACGGCGCCGTCAGCGCACCCCAGCCGGCTTCGCTGAACGCTTTGTAGGCTTCCTTGTATCCCTTGGGCGTGCGCACCACGCCGTTCTCGAAATGGCAGCCTTCCTCGTCGCCCGACTGGTTGATCGGCTGCAGCACTTCCTCCGCGAACTTGCCCGCATTGGTCATGATGTCTTCCAGCAGGTCCGCGGAAAGTTCGCCGAAGCGGGGCAGGTCACGCTGCTTCTCGACCTCGAAAAGCTCGTTCATGAGGAAGAGGAAATCCTGCACGGGCGCGCGGTAGACGGGCATTGGGGGCAATCCTTCTGGGAGCGAAATCTGCTCCCGCGGATTTACTCCGATTGGCCCAAAGAACAAAGGGGCCAGCTTGCGCCAGCCCCTTCATCGCCTTCCAAAGCGAGCGTCAGATCAGGTCCTTCAGCGTCACCGAAACGTCCTTCGTCTCGCCGCCGCGCTTGACGGTGAATTTCACCACCGTGCCCGGCGCCTCGTTGCGCAGGCGCTTGCGCATCTCGTAGATCGGCACCGATTTCGCGGGCTTGCCGTCCACTGCCACGATCTCGTCATCGACCTTCAGGCCGGCCTTGTCGGCGGGCGCGCCCTTCGTGACGTCGACCACCTTGTATCCGGCGCCGTCCTCGTTGATCCACATGCCGGAGCGGTCGAAGGTGTCGAGATCGGCCACAGGAACCGAAACCGGCTTCACGTACATCGTCATGTGCTCGTAATCGAGCGTGACGACGAAGCGCTTGAGGATGCCCGCGCCGATGTTGCCGGCCTCGTTCTTGCCGGCGAATGCGCCGCCCTTGTCAGTGGAGACTTCCACCACGGGATGCTTGATGTCGTAGCCGCCGAGCTTCAGGTCGCCGCCGCGCACAGCCACGGCGCGCGAAGGACCGCCGACGCCCCAGCCGGTCACCGCGTCCACGCCGCCCTTGTCGAAGCCATGCTCCTTCGCGAACGGACCGTTCAGCGTGAGCGACGCGCGGCTGCCGGTATCGATGGTGAAAATGCCCGATGCGCCGTTATAGGTCGCCGGCGCTTCCACAGTGTTGCCGTTGAAACCGAACTTGATGGGCGTTCCGGCGTCTTTCGGGTTGAACTTGTCCGGCTTGATGAGCGTGATCGTGCCCTTGCCGTAGTCCACCACGGTGACGAAGCGGCGGAAGGTTTCGAAGCCCACCATGCCCGGCATGCCCACGCCCTCGATGCTGGACATCGAGTTGAGCGGCATCACCAGGAACACCTGGTCCTTGACCTGCGCGTTGCCGAGCGACAGGGACGTCACCTTCGTCATGCCCACGTCCATGTGTCCGGAGCCCGCGCCGCCGCCTTGCATCTGGCCTTCGCTTTTCAGGCCGAGCGTGGTGACGAGCGGGGGCGTCAGCAGGTTCATGCCGCCGGTGTCGAAGATGAACTGGTACGGCCCTTTGCCGTTCACCTTCACGTCCGCATAGATGTGGTTGTTGTAGAGGTGGAACGGGAAGGTGGTCTCGTCGCCGCCGGCGATGGTGGCGTCGGTCATCACCACCTTCGGCATGGAATAGACGGCGGGGTCCTGTTTCGGCAGGAACGTGGCCGAGGCCAGCGTGAAATCCTGGTCGTATTTCCTGTCGCCTTCGTTGGTGTGCTGCTTGGCCGGGATCTGCACGCCGTCTGCGCTGCGATAGTCGCTGTTGACGGTGGTGACCGTCTTCATTCCCTGCATCTCGACCAGCCGCGCCAGCAGGTGCGTCTTCGCATCGAACCACGCATCGAAATTCTGGCCGCCCTTGGGCGTGACAGTCAGCACGTCATAGGTATTGCCGCCGTCGGTCTTCTGGCCGTCGGAGACGACCGCCGCGCCGCCGAAGCCCGGCCGCCACCACATGTTCGCGCGGCGATAGGATTCGTTGATCGCGAGCTTGCGCGCGTCGGCGGCGTCCTGCAGCGTGACGGCGCCGGACTGGTCCTTCTGCCAGGCGTGGGTGCCGTCGAACCCGTTCGCGCCCGTGGCCGGGCCGATGGCGAAGGTGTCCACCCACGCTCCGCTGTTCAGATCGTCCAGCGAGCTGGTCTTGCCGGTCATGCCCTGTCCGGCATAGGCGTATTCGAGCTTGAGGGTCGCCTTGCCTTCGAGATGGCCGGTCGCGGCCTTGTTGGCGGCAAGCACTTGCTCGGCGCCCGGCGCGGCAAAGGCCAGTGTGGCATAGGAAACGGTGGCCAGCGCCGTGACGGCGATGGCGGCGAAATTGGTACGCATGGCTCCCTCCGATTGGTTGGGCCTGAAGTGAGTGGGGTTATCTAGGGGTTCAACATGCGACTCGTGCATGGCTGCTATGTAGCATGTTTGCTCGCCGCGCTGACCGCTGCGGCCAATGCCGCACCGCAGCGCGTGGTTTCGACATTCCTGTGCACGGATGAATATGTGTACCGGCTGGTGCCGCGCGACCGGATTGCGGCGTTGTCATTTTTGTCGGCGGACAGGCATCCGGTCGTCTCCACCATCGTGGACAAGGTGCAGGGCATTCCGCTGACGCGCGGGAGCGCGGAAGAAGTGCTGGCGCTGCATCCCGATCTCGTCGTGATGTACCAGGGCACGAACCCCCGGCTGCGCGCGCATCTTGTCGAGACGCACACGCCGTTCGTGGAAACCAAGTGGGCGAACTCCATCGCCGATATCCGCGACGTGACGCGGCAGCTCGGCGCGGCGCTGGGCGCGAAGGATCGCGCCGAAGCGATGATCGCTGAGATGGATGCGAAGCTCGCGCGTGCCGCGAAGGACGCACCGCATCCGCCGGTGGCGACGCTCATCTATGAGCCCAACGGATATGCCAACAGCGGCGGCGTGAGCGACGACATCTTGAATCGCATCGGCCTGCGCGATGTCGCGCCGAAGCTGAAGCAGACACGGCAGGGCCAGGTGCCCATCGAAACACTGATCGCGACGCCACCGGAATTGCTCATTCTCAACGGCGAACGCGAAGCCACGCCCACGCGCGCGGATCTCGTGCTGAAACATCCCGCACTGCGGGCGCTCCCGAAAAACACACTGGTCGCGAACACGTCCCTGACGCCACTGCTATGCCCCGGCCCGTGGAGCGCGGATGTCGCGGGGCAGCTGGTAGAATTGGGGCGGAAAGCCCGCGCGCTTGCCTCGCCTGCACCCACGAATTAAGACTTTGCCCGACGCAACGGTGTAGGGAACGGGGTCAAATCCCCGGCTGCCCCCGCAACTGTAAGCGGCAAGCTTCTCCATAGGGCCACTGGAAACGGGAAGGCCGGAAGAAGCGCCAGAGCCGCGAGCCAGGAAACCTGCCGGTGCGTGTCGTCCATCTTCTGCCGGGCGGGCGGGGGACAAGCGGATCGATCCGCATGTGGCGACGCGAACGCGCGGAGCTGCTGTTGGACGGTGTGCTGCAGACCCATTCGGAGACGATGCCCGCAAAGGGCATCACGCTTGCGCGCCCCGACAACGGCGCGCTCATCACCGTCGCGCTCGCGATGCTGGCGCTTGCGCTCGCTGCGATTTCTTTTGCCATCGGCCCGGCGCAGATCGGGGCAGGCGATCTGTTCGCCGGATTGTTCTCCGATCACGGCACCGCGACGATCATCGCGCGCGAGATCCGCTTGCCGCGCGCGCTGCTGGCGCTCGTCGTCGGCGCGGCGCTGGGCGCGAGTGGCGCGGCGCTGCAAGGGCTGTTCCGCAATCCGCTCGCCGATCCCGGCGTGACGGGCGTGACATCCTCCGCCGGTTTCGGCGCGGTGGTGGCGATGTATTTCGGATTCGCCGCGCTGCATCCGCTTGTGCTTCCGGCATCGGCCATCGCGGGCGCGGTGGCGACATCGACCATTCTCTATTTCCTCTCGCGCGCGGGCGCGGAACGCACGGCGCTGATCCTCGCGGGCGCGGCCATCGCCAGCCTTGCCACGGCGATGACGGCACTGGCCATGTCGCTGGCGCCGAACCCTTACGCGATGACCGAGATGATCCGCTGGATGATGGGATCGCTGAAGGATTCCACGCTCGCCGATTTCGAGCTCGCGCTGGTACCCGTGTTGATCGGCATCACGCTTCTGTGGAGCGCGGCGCGCAGCCTCGACGCGCTC